>JAZGIF010000089.1:0-2865 GCA_036481835.1 Nitrosopumilaceae archaeon | reverse complement strand
TACTGGCACGCCGATTCTTGGTATGGCAAAACGTGTTGAAGCTGGCGATTCAGAAATCATTGATGGATTAAAAAACATCTATGGAGTTGCAGAGTCTGACATCAAAACATTTGTTGAACCAATAAAAATTGCAGATTACTTTCATGAAGAGATCAAGGCTGGCATGGTCGAGATGGGTTATTCAATTGATTGGAGACGGGAATTTACAACAATTGATCCCGTTTATCAAAAGTTCATCGAGTGGCAAATCAATATTCTCAAGGAAAAAAATCTCATTATACAAGGAAGTCATCCAGTTGGGTGGTGTCCAAATGATCAAAATCCTGTGTCACAACACGATACTTTGGGCGATGTAGAGCCAGATTTTACTGAATACATTTTGATAAAGTTCAAGCTAGACGATTATGTAATTCCTACAGCTACACTTCGTCCTGAAACTTTGTTTGGTGTTACTAATTTGTGGGTGAATCCGGATACTGTTTACAAAAAGGTAACAGTGGATGGTGAAAAATGGATTGTAAGTAAAGAATGTGCACACAAGCTAGAGTTTTTGGATAGAAATGTAACGTATGATGGAGAAATTTCAGGTTCAGAGCTAATTGGAAAACAAGTTTCTATTCCACATAAAGATGAAAAGATTCCAATGCTAGAGGCTAGCTTTGTAGAAGCTCAAACTGGGACAGGTCTGGTTATGTCTGTTCCAGCTCATGCTCCATTTGATTATCAGGCTTTGGTAGATTTTAAAAAATCACAGCCACAAGGCTCTGAATATCAGCTAATCAAGCCTATTTCAATAATCCAGACTGAGGGATATGGGCAAATTCCAGCTAAAGAGGCAGTAGAGAGGCTAGGAATTACTAGTCAAAATGATGCAAAGCTAAAGCAAGCTACTGAAGAGATCTATGGAAAAGAGTTCTACGGAGGTGTTCTAAACGAAAATACAGAGCAGTTCTCTGGAAAAAAAGTATCTGAAGCTAAAGAACCAATCAAGGAATGGTTAGCTGAGAAAAAATATTCAGATATTCTCTTAGAGTTGACAAATACTCCCGTAAAATGTCGTTGTGGTACAGAATGTGTTGTTAAGATTCTCACCAACCAATGGTTTCTAAACTACGGAGACAAAGCTTGGAAAGAATTAGCTACACAATGTCTTGATAAAATGAGTATTCTACCACAGGAGATTGTTCGTGAGTTTCATTATGTAATTGGTTGGTTGCGAGAGCGAGCTTGTGCTCGTCAACATGGTTTGGGAACCAAGCTTCCATGGGACAAAGATTGGATTGTTGAGAGTTTATCGGATTCTGTAATATACATGGCGTACTATATTTTGGCAAAATATGTTAATGCTGGAGAGTTATCAGCTGAGAATTTAGGTAAAGAATTTTTTGATTTTGTCTTTTTGAAAAGCGATAGCGTCGATAAAGTAGTAGAGATTACAAAGATTCCAAAAGAGATTCTTTTTGAGATTAGAGACGAATTTGCTTACTTTTATCCAGTGGACTCGAGACATTCAGGGCGAGATTTAGTTCCAAACCACTTGACATTTTTTATTTTGAATCACGTTGCAATATTTCCTGAAAATGATTGGCCGCGCCAGATTGTTGTTAATGGTTCTGTTCTAAGGGATGGTAAGAAAATGTCAAAAAGTATGGGAAATATCATCCCTCTACGACAAGCTATTCGAAAATATGGAGCTGATCCTATTAGATTAGCTATAATTATTTCTGCAGAGCTGTTACAGGATGCTGATTTTAATACGGAAAGCTTGAGTGGGATCAAAAACAAGCTTGTCTCATTGCTTGATGATTGCTCCAAGCTAAAACCTGCCAAGCAAGAAAATTTGCAACCTGAAGACGAGTGGATTCTAAGCAGATTAGAATATCTGATATCAAATGTTAGCTCCAGCATTGAAAAAATGCGTCTTAGAGAAGCGCTTCACGATAACTTGTTTTCTTTTGAATCTGATTTACAGTGGTATCTCAAAAGGGCAAAAGCTAAAGGAAGGACAGATTATTCAGGGGTTTTGCATGTAGTTAATACAAAACGAGTGGCAATGCTTTCTCCATTTGCGCCTCATATTGCCGAAGAATTGTGGGAGAAACTTGGAAATTCTGGTTTGGTGTCTCAATCTAACTGGCCGCATGGTTTACCTGGCGTCATTGATGCCAAAGCCATTCAGAGTGAAGAGCTTCTCAAATCAATCATAGATGATATTGCAAATATTCTCAAAGTAACAAAGATGACGCCAAAAAAAATTACAATCTATACAGCTGATGCTTTCAAAGCTAAAGCATACCATAGTATTTTAGAAAAGGTGGTATCCGGACAAACTAACATGGGTGCTATTATGAAAGAATTAATTGCAAATCCAGAAACTACAGACATTAAGAAAAATCCAGATTTTGTTCAGAAAACGATTAAGGATATTTTATCTGAACCAGTTGAGATTAGAAAGACTAAACTAGAGACTGCCGAGTTTGATGAAAAAGCTTTGGTTGCATCTGAGCTAAGCAGTATAACTAAAGCTGATTTTGGAGCTGATGTTCAAGTTTTTTCTGAATCTGATTCAGGAATTTATGATCCAAAAGGAAAAGCTAGACATGCAAGGCCCTTCAAGCCTGCTATTTTGATTGAGTAAGTTTTCCAAGACAGATATTTAGTCCAGAATATCTAAAACTGTCTGGACTCGTTGCACAGTCTGGATAGTGCGGGCGGCTTCGGACCGCCAGGTCAAGGGATCGAAGCCCTCCGAGTCCGTTTCCTTTTTTTATTTCAAAACTTTCTTATCTCTGGTCTCTTGCTATTTCCAATATCAAAACCGTCGCGTCTTAGAAACTTTAGTGAAAGCTTGTAAACGAGTTCATC
>JAZGIF010000088.1:0-2397 GCA_036481835.1 Nitrosopumilaceae archaeon | reverse complement strand
AACATGGGATATTATTGGAGCTTTAATGAGGTAGCAAAAAAAATGGAAGAACATATCGTCAGAGGTTTCAACGATACTTATGCTTACTCAAAGAAACACGGAATCGATATGAGACGAGCTGCAATGGTTCTAGCTGTTGATAGGGTTGTTGAAGCATTTAATCTCAAAGGAATCTGGCCTTAAATTTTAACTGAAAAAAGATTCGTAACAAACAAGCTGCTCAATAAATCTAATCTTACCTTTAGTAATTTTAACAAGTTTTCTCTTAAATAATAAATCAACTTTTGTTCTGCGTTGAAGATGCCCAATTATTTTTCCTGTCAAGTATTTGCCTTTTCTATCCCCATCAAGTAACATAATCAATCGATCATATTTTGCAACAGAATCTACAAACTTTATCATTCCCCCAAATTTGTGAAATTCTAAAACTGTACCTGAAAATCCAAGTTTTTTTAAGGCTATAGAGTCACGTTTACCCTCAACTATTACTGCACTGTTTAGTTGGTAATTTAATAATGAAATGAAATTTCTAACATCCTGAACTTCCTGTTCAGTTACTTGCACATAATACATTACTAATTGACATATTAAACACTTTTTGAAAAAATAAGGAAATGTCAGATGTATTGGTAATTCAAAACACAAGAATAGAAGGTTCTGGAGTCTTGGGAGAACTTCTAAAAAGTGATGGATTTAAGATCAAATCAGTTTTTGCAAAAAAAGAACAGATTTCATCAAATGATTCTTCTTTACTCATAGTTTTAGGTGGGCCTCAAAGTGTAAATGATTCTCTTACTTTTCTTAGGGATGAAGAACAACTAATCAGAGATTTTGTATCAAAAGAAAAACCAGTGCTTGGCATTTGTTTAGGTTCTCAGCTAATTGCTAAAGCATTTGGAGCAAACGTACACCCAAGTGAAAAAAAAGAAATTGGTTTTTACGATGATCTTGTAATAACTGATACAAATTCAAAATTATTTTCCGGATTTAAAAATCCCTTTACAGTTTTTCATTGGCATGGAGATACTTTTGAACTCCCAAAACACTCTGTAAGACTAGTTCATTCAAAAAATTATCAAAACCAAGCCTTTCAGTTACAAACTGCAGTTGGTTTACAATTTCATCTTGAAGTTGATGCAAATATGGTAAATCTCTGGTTGAATAAAACTGAGGAAAAATTAGAAAACATTCCTTATATCAATCCAGAAAAAATTCGTCAGGACATTATTGCAAATATTTCAATAGTTAGAAAAAACATGGAGACTTTTTACAAAAATTTCAAATCTACATTCCAACTTTGACCAAAGTTTAATATACAGATTAAAAGTGTTCACGATCGTTTCATGAGTAGTACAATCCAAGTTTTCGAAGATACTATAAAGACTGACCACAAAGTAATCACAGAAGAAGAATCAAAAACAATTCTGAAAAGATACGGAATTTCTGTACCTCCTTATGCTCTTGTAAAATCTGCAGACGAAGCTGCAAAAGCTGCAAAAAAAATTGGATTCCCACTTGTAATGAAAGTTGTTTCTCCACAAATTCTTCACAAGACTGATGTCGGTGGTGTAAAAGTTGGCATCGACAATGTTCAAGATGTTAAAAAAACATTCACCGATATGTATGGACGACTTTCTAAAAAGAAAGGAGTTCATGTTAAAGGAATTTTACTTGAAAAAATGGTTCCAAAAGGTGTAGAACTTATTGTTGGTTTACAAAATGATCCTCAGTTTGGTCCTGTGATTATGGCAGGACTTGGTGGTGTATTGACTGAAGTGTTTCGTGATGTTGCATTTAGAATGCTTCCAATCACGACATCTGATGCAAAATCTATGCTAAATGAATTAAAAGGTTCTAAAATTCTAAAAGGATTTCGTGGAAGTAAACCAATTGACATAAACATGATTGCCAAGGCGCTAGTTAAAATTGGAAAATTGGGAGTAGACAATGCAAACTTCTTTGATAGTATTGATTTCAATCCAATTATCGCTTATCCAAAATCATACTACGTAGTAGATGCAAAAATTCTCTTAGGCAAAGAAGTAAAGAAAAATGCCGTTTCCAAAGCAAAACCCAACGCCCAACATATGGAAAAATTTTTTACACCAAAATCAGTTGCACTAGTTGGTGCTTCTGCAACTCCAGGAAAGATTGGTAATTCTGTATTAGATGCACTTGGAAAACAAGATTACAAAGGTAAAGTGTATCCAATTAATCCTAAACAAAAGTCAATTCTTGGAATCAAATGTTATCCAACATTAGATGCAATACCCGCAAAGGTTGATCTGGTTGTTGTCTGTATTGATCTTGCAGCATGTGGACCTATTATGAAAACATGTGCTAAGAAAGGAATTCATAATGTTGTAATAGTTTCTGGTGGCGGTAAAGAGCTTGGTG
>JAZGIF010000087.1:0-11450 GCA_036481835.1 Nitrosopumilaceae archaeon | reverse complement strand
GTTGGCTCCTTTAATTTCATGAGAAAGCAATCACACACTGCAGTTTACTACTCTTTGATTTTGTTATCATCCATAGGCATGGTTCTAGTTGCTTATTCCACTGACTTGGTAATGCTTTTTGTTGCTTGGGAGCTAATGAGTATTCCAACCTATGTTCTTGCAGGATTTTTGAAAAAGGATCCATCTTCCAATGAGGCTGCACTAAAATACTTTTTATTCGGTGCCTTGGCTTCAGCGATAATAATTTTTGGTATTTCAATTGCCTACGGATTAACAGGTTCTACCAATATTGGTGAAGTAATTCAAGGATTTTCCACCCTCGACTCCCAGATGATTCCACTAGCATTGTTATCTATTGCAATGTTTATTGCAGGATTTGGATTCAAGATGGGACTTGTTCCATTTCACATGTGGTTACCTGATACTTACGAGGGTTCTCCACCCACAATTACTGCATTATTAGCTGCTGGAACAAAGAAAGTAGGATTTGCTGCTGCTCTTAGAATTATTGTAATGGGAACTGTAGTACTCAACTTAGACTGGACATTTGCGTTAGGAGTAATAGCAGTCATGACAATGACAATAGGAAATATAGCTGCAGTAATGCAAAAGAACTTGGCAAGAATGCTAGCTTATTCTAGCATTGGACATGCTGGATATATCTTAATTGGACTAGCAGTAGCACCATTTTCTCCTATCGGAATTCAGGGTTCACTTTTCCATATACTTAATCATGCAGTAATGAAGGGTGCAGCTTTCATTGCAGTGGCAGGAATTGTTACAACTTTAGCAATTACAAATGTTGATAAATTAAAAGGTCTTGCAAGGAAAATGCCAATTACATCTCTTGGACTTGTAATTTGTCTTCTTGCTTTAGCTGGTGTTCCCCCTCTTAACGGATTTTGGAGTAAATTGGTTTTGTTTGGTGCAGCACTTGATGCTGGTGTCGTTGCATCCTGGGCCCCATGGCTTGCAGTAGCAGGCGTTCTAAACAGCGCACTATCATTAGCTTACTACGGCTGGCTCATACGAAAAATGTACTTTGAAGGTGAACAAGAAAAAAGAGTCAAGGAACCAAAATCTATAATTGCTGTAATGATATTTTCAATAATCTTCATTGTAACTATAGGAGTATATCCAGAACCAATTCTACAGTTTACAGAAAGTGCAGTTCCAACACTTACGGCAATTTTGCCTTAAACATAGTAAATTTAATTAAATTCTCTAAATGCGATTTTGCATCATTATTCTGAATTTTTCTTAGACCAAACTTTGCTTTTTCAGAATAATTTTTTAGTAATTCTTCCATTTTATTAAATACATCACGAGGATCAGAACTCTTTTTGATTAACAAATTGAATAATTTATCTTCATTTTTCCAGTCTTGAAGATCATCTTGAATTTGATAGGCGATTCCAATGTTTTTTCCATATTCAGATAATGTTTCAATTTGTTCTTCTGATCCTCTACCAATAATTGCACCAAGTCTTGCAGCAGTTTCAAACGCAGTAGCCGTTTTGTATTCCATTACTTTTAGGTAATCATCAAATGTTACATCCTCGCTTTCTTCAAGATGTCCTTCAAGAATTTCACCCTCACTCATTAGCATCGCAGTTGTTGCCAAGTCCTTAGTAATTCTAGGATTGTCAAGTCTTGACGAAATGTTTAGAATTAAACCTAAAACAAAATCTCCTGTAAGAATACTTGCGTTATACCCATATTTGATATAAAACGGATCCTTCTGTCTTCTCAGTGTTTCGTTATCAATAATGTCATCATGGATAACTGATTCAGTATGAAGGAGTTCTACTGCACATGAAGCAACATAGGCATTTTCATCAGCTTTGCTAATGCTTTCTGCAGCCAAGATCAGAATAATTGGTCTGATTCTCTTTCCTCCATCTAAGGCATATCGGAGGGGTTCAATAAATTCAGATTCTGAATATATTTCCAACAAGGATTCTAATGATGAATTAATTTTTTTGATATAGTTTCCATAGGTTACTTGAAGTGGATTAATTTCGAGATTTTTTCTGCTCAAATACAGCCCTTATTGAAATGTTTTTTTGTTTGAATATTAATATTTGGTGCTCCCATCGGGACTTTCATCTTTTAGATTTTGAACCCGAGATCACCGCCTTGAAAGGGCGGTATGCTTGACCGGTCTACACCATAGGAGCCCGATTGCATCCTCCTTTATTATCCATAAAACCTTTTGGAAGTTGCAAAGATTTTTTTATCCGAATTCTTCGACAACTCTCATGAGTTCTCTAATTCAAAAAATTGATGAAATGATTGAAGAAAGAAGTTTGTTAAAACATAAATTTTACCAAATGTGGTCAGATGGAAAACTCACCTTAGATTCTCTTACAGGTTATTCAAAGGAATATTTTCAACTTGTAAAAGCTGTCCCGGGATGTATGACTCCTATTATTGAAAAAGCTCCAGGAACATTTGTAAGTGAACTAACAGGCAATCAATTAGAAGAGATACAACACATTAAACTATGGATTGGATTTTCTCATGCCCTTGGTGTACCTGAGAATGAATTGAAAGAATATGATGGTCTTGAAAAAACAAAGCAAGCAGTTTCAAAACTTTCCTCATTGATGAATACCTATGAAGGTGGAACATGCGCTATGTATGCTTTTGAAAAAGAAATTCCTAAAATCAGTCAAATAAAGTTAGATGGGTTGGCAGATTTTTATGGTATTACTAGTGACGAAGCAACAGAATATTTCAAGCAACACACTGAAGCAGATATACGTCATGCATCATCTTGGAGAAAAATTCTCGAAAACTCTACCCAACATGAGAAAATGATTGAAATTGCTGATCAATCAATTTCTGCGCAAAATATGTTACTTGACAGTTGTTACGAAGCTTACTGTTAAAACTCTATAACATTTTATTAAGAGAATCTAAACTGTTGTTCCAGGGCCCGTAACTCAGCTTGGTAGAGTAACCGGCTCATAACCGGTGAGCCAAGGGATCGAAGCCCTTCGGGCCCATTTTTTACTCCTAATCCAAATCTTAGGAGAAAAATTCCATTAGTTTTAAAATGAGAAAAACGTTAGATTATGTGGCTGCAATGAAGAATCAGAGTTATATCTGAAAAATGATGTGAAGGCATTTGACTGAGCTGCCTAAAATAACCATGGAACATTTTAGAGAATTTGATTTTTAACCTTCTCTAATATTTTATCGTCTACTAAATTACTTTGATGGAGAATTTTTGTAATTTCTAAAACATCTGTAATTTGATGTAGATTTACTCCCTGTGATTTTAATTCTGAATCTGCCCCTTCCAATCTATTAACAATGACATATGCGTCATTTAACACCACCCCAGATTCTTTTAGAACTTTAATTCCATTTGACATTGATTCTCCAGTTGTGGCCACATCATCAATCATTAAAACTTTCATTCCCTTGGTGGTAATACCTTCGATGGATTTTGATGTACCATGCTCCTTCTTCTTACTTCTAACATAAATTAGCGGTTTTACAGTTTCAAAGGCTAAAGCCGTTGCAACAACCAATCCTCCTGTAGGCACAGTAGCTATTGTATCAAAATTATCTAATCCTATCTTTTCAGAGATTAATTGTTGAAGATGTTTTATCATTTTTCGAAAAATATGTGGATAACTAGAGGTTAATCTTAAATCAATATAGTATGGGCTTTTCTTTCCACTTGAAAGTGTAAAATCTCCAAACTTTATTGCCCCTTTTTCATGTAAAAAAGTTGCAAAATCTTTTACAAATTCCACACCAAAATTAACAAAACTGGTTTTATTTTGGTTTGTGTTTTCGTTGAATTATGCCTGAAATCTGGTTAAATTACGGTGCTACAAACGTAGTTCTTGATATAAGAGCAGAAAACCTTGATCAACAACTAGAGTCCAAAGGCAACTTTCTAAATGATTTAGAAATTGGTGAAAAACTAAATGGCCTTGATATCTCAAAACCTATTGAATTAGTTGTACTAAATAACTCAAATTCTGTAAAAAGAACAATAAAGGCAATTTTTGAAAAATTTGAACAAAAATCTATTCAAAAACCTAGAATTTTAACAGATAAAAAAATGGTTAATTTGATAAAGGAATATCTTCCAGAAGGAAGCTCTGTAGCAGAGTTTAGCGATGAGATATCAAACTCTAGTCTAGTTTTCGTAGGAGAAATGGAATTTGATGGTCTATTTGGTTTTGAAACAATAGCAACACGACTGATTAAAAAATTTGGAAAAGAAAGCATGCTTTCTGCCTATGAAAAACGGAAAGGAAATCTTCCTGTTCCTGGACAAGAAACAGAAAATATCAAAATTGCTCAAAATTTTGCAGACGGGTTTGAAATTACAGCAGTTGAGATTGCTGCTAATTCTAAAGGAATTGTTGATTTGTCAGTTGGCCATCCAACATCCACCATGTCTATTTCAAAATCCCTTCTTGCATCAGCTGAAAATACCGTTGAAAAACACCGTACTTTGATGATTAGCACTGGAAAAGATACAAGTAATGATACATTAGGAAGATCTTTAACAACTCTATGGAATTGTAACAAAGCAATCAAAGATAATGGACTTGGAATTTTGCTTGCAGAATGTACTAATGGAATTGGTTCAGAAGCTATTCAACAATACTTGGAAGGAAGAATGAGTTTGGACAGACTAAAAAAACCTGCAAAATATGTCAACGGTATGGAAGATCTGTTATTTCTAACAGAAATCCAAAAACGATTCCAAGTAGGAATGGTATCTATTTTACCAGAATTTTATTTGAAAAAACTAAACATAATTTCTTTTGCAGGAATTAAACGAGCGATGGATCATATACTAAAATCCCAAGGAATAAATCAAAAAGTTGCTGTTGTATCTGACGGTGCACGCATTCTTTTAAAATGAGAATGTATCTGGCAAAGGGGCACACAAGATTGCAAGAACAATTACTAAAATGTAAAGACCTATTCTTTTGGGAGTTAATGGAGTAATATCATCAAGTGGTTGTGCACCAGGACTTCGAGAACTTAAAAATAGTATGAATAACGCCATGAACCATAAATTCAATGGCCACATTAAAACTCCAACAGTCGCATAAGTTGCTATCCTATGCCATTTAGCACCAAATAGAGTACGAGCCATATGTCCACCATCAAGTTGCCAAGCAGGAAGTAGATTCAAAAAGGTAATAAAAAATCCAATCCACGCTGCAAATAATATTGGTGTCATTAAAACTTCATTTTCATCTCCACCTTTTCCAAACATTGCAAGAGTTGCTTTCATAAAGATAGGTTCTCCTAAATTCCATTCTATCAATCGAGATTCTTCATAAAGCTCTTCAGCGAATTCACTGTCAATTACAGGAGCAGTATATGCTGCAAACATTGAAACCAAAATTGCAATAACCAAGCCAGCTATAGGCCCTGCTATTGCAACATCAAATAATATTCGACGATTAATTGTCATTCCTGTTGGTTGGAAAATTACAGCTCCAAATGTCGGAAGGAATCCGATTACTGGTAATCCAGGTATAAAGTAAGGCCAAGTAATTTTCAGTTTATGAAACTTTGCTGCAATCATGTGACCAGATTCATGAATTCCTAAAATTCCTAAAAGAGATAATGTGTATAGTCCTGCCATCTCTAGGGGATCCCCGATGTTAACTAAGCTATTGACTCCCTCTGTTCGAAAATAACCATCAATCATTACAAATGTTACAACGATACCAAAAAGTATTCTTGGTATCCAATGATTAGAAGTCCATCTTTTTTTCTGAGGTGGTAATCTTGAAACATGGATAAATACACCTTCTCTAGATCTTTGTATTCTTCCTATCAATCGTAGGTTTTCAAGCCTGTGAGATAACTCAATAAATTTCTCGGTAAACTCGGCATCCTCTATTTTGAATTCCATATACTCTAATGTCACCGTGATGTTACTGACCTGGAAAATGGATGATAAAAGAGAAGTTACTTCCTCTTGAGTAGGTTCACTCACTTTACCTAAAGCGAAACTTAATCAATTTAATGCTTTGTGGTTTAAAATTAAATATTTGTAGATGAGAACCTAAAGCATTGCAAGTAATACTTAGGCAAATCGGAGATTGTGTAATTCGTAGATGTGAAGGAGGAGACCTAATCCCGGTTATGGAAATAAATATGAAAACCCTTCCAGAACATTATTCAGATTATTTCTATGAAAGTTTACTTTCTGAATTTCCTGAAGCTTTTCTTGTTGCAGAGATTGGAGGAAGAATAATTGGTTATATTATGTGTAAAACAGAATATGGCTTTTCTAATTTTAAGAAATTAGGATTTGTCAAAAAAGGTCATATTGTTTCTATTGCAGTACTTGAAGAACATCGAAAAAAAGGAATTGGTAAAGCACTTGTGGAAGAAGCAATGCATGGAGCAAAATCAAAAAAATGTGATGAGCTATATCTTGAAGTTCGATCTAGTAATACAAGTGGAGTTAAACTCTATGAAAACCTTGATTTCATTATTAAACAGAGACTAAAGACATACTACCGTGATGGTGAAGATGCCTTTTTGATGGCAATAGAGTTTAATTCCTAGATTCAAATAAATAAGTCCAGAAAACCTTCTAGCGCAATGTCAAGAAGACGTGCTACTGGAATTACAATATTTGTTTTGTGTATTAGCGGATTTTTTGTTTATGCGTATCTTCTGATGTTATCTGAATGGAGCCCAATAGTACTACAATTATCAATACTTATGATAGTGGGTGGAGTTCTTGGGGTAATTTCTTGGATTGGATACACTATGGCAACGACAAAATCATCTTCATCTTCAATAATCACTGACGATGATGAATAACAAATATTATTTTGTAATTTTTACATCAACAACAGTTTGATAATATCTAGGACCAACAGCCCTAACTAATTTAGAATTAAGAATTTTTGATGTTACAGGACAAATTTCTTTAAAATGTTTTTCTGAAAGTTTTGGGGCTTCTGTTTTTTTGTCTGCATGAATATGAGAATAATAGTGAATTATTCCTTTACTTTTTGTAGCATTAATAGCTGAGCTTAAAAATTCATCAGCTCTTTCTGGCAGTAGCATTAAAACACGGTCTCCTTTGTTCTCTAATTGCTCTTTAATTATTTGAGCAGCATCACCTTGCAAAGAAACTACCGCCCCTGCAAGCTTGTTTAATTTTATGTTTTTTTGGCAGAGTTTTACAGCATCTGGATTAATATCAATATTGTAAACTGTACATTTTTTCTTTTTAGCAGCAATTATCGAGAACATGCCTACTCCACCAAACATGTTGATCACAATTTCGCCATCTTTTACTAGGCTCGAAATTCTATCTCGTTCAGTTGATAGTCTGGGAGAAAAAAATGCTTTTTTAACATCTACTACAAATCTGCATCCAAATTCTTTGTACTCTGTTTCAGTTTTATCTTCTCCAGCGATTAATTTCAGATCCCTTGTTCTAAAATCACCAGCAACTGATGATGATTGATAAAACACAGATTTTGCTGTCTTTACTTCATCCAGAAGGGTTTGCCCAATCATTTTTTTCTTCGACAATAATGAATCAGGAATTCTGACAATAACTATATCGCCAATTTGATCAAAAGCTGAGAAAAGCTCTTTACTTTCTTTTTCTGAAAGCTCTTTTTCAAGGGCTTTCTTCAGCATCCGAGTCAATTCTTGTAATAATAATTCCCAGAATCTTTTTGTTGTTTATCTAATCTACTGGCATCCTTGTTAACTCTAGGCCTGAGTGTTTTTTCATCTCTCCTAAACGTAATTTCTAGAGATTTGAGGAATTGATTCATGGCTTTAGTTTTTGATAGTGGTGAGGTTGCATGTCCTTCGACTCCAGATGTTCCTTCAAAAATTACCATTGAATCAGAAATAAGGTCCATTAGCAGTAAATCATGATCAATAATAATCGCAGATTTTCCGTAGGAACGGACAAATTTTTGAATAAACTTTGCAATAGCAATTCTATCTTCAACATCCATAAATGCTGAAGGCTCGTCTAATGCATAGACATCTGCTTTTTGCAAAAGACAAGACACAACTGCAACTTTTTGAAGTTCACCACCAGACAAGTTTTTGACTGATTTATTGTAAAGTTTTTTAATTTTGAGAGGTTCAACGATTTGTTCTTCTTCAATACTTCCCATGATTGGGATTTCGTTTGCCTTATCTAAAACAGAAATTACCTCAACATCAACATCGTTTGTAAGATACTGTGGTTTGTAAGCAATTTTCACCTTCTTATCAATCTCACCTGAATCTGGTTTTTCTACTCCAGCAATCATTTTCATCATTGTAGTTTTGCCAAGAGCATTTGCACCCATAATTCCTAATACCTCTCCCTTCCGAACTTTTCCTGATTCAATTGATACTGAAAACGATGGAAATTTTTTCTCAAGTAAAGGATAAGATATTATCTCCTCTCCCTGTTGAAATTGTTCTGTTGTTGACGAAGAAGCATCAAATGTGAATTTTTTATCTCGAAATCGTACGTTTTCATTAGCTAGATATCCATCCAAAAACGTGTTTATTCCAACCTTTGTTGATAAAATGTTGGATACTATTCCATATACTGCAGGTTCTCCATATAGGACATCAACGTAATCACTAAGGTAGTCTAGTAGTGTAAGATCGTGTTCAACTACCATTACGCTTTTTCCAATCTTTGTTAAACTGTGAATTACTCTTGCAACATTTGTTCTCTGAAATACATCATTGTAAGAGGATGGTTCATCAAAAAAATAAAAGTCAGCTTCTTTTGAAGTAGCAACAGCAACTGCTAACCTTTGCAGTTCTCCACCACTAAGTTCTTTGAGATGATTTTCAAGAGAATTTTGTAATCCTAACTCTTTTACTAAATCTCGTGAAACACCCCTTTCATCGTATTTTTCTAATAATTCTTTTGTAGTACCATCAAAAGCTTTGGCAACATTGTAAACTTGTTGAGGTTTAATTGAAGCTTTGATTTGATTATCTTTAATTTTTTCAAAATGTGATTTTAATTCAGTTCCACTGTAATATTTTAAAATATCATCCCAATCTGGTGGTTCATTATAATTTCCTAAATTTAGTTTTAAATTTCCTGACAATATGTTAACAACAGTACTTTTTCCCATACCGTTTCTTCCAAGTAATCCAACAACTTCTCCCTTTCTAGGTGTTGGTAATTTGTATAATCTAAAAGAGTTTATTCCATACTGATGTACTTTGTCTGTAGCAAGCTCACTTGCTAAATTTATAATTGTTATTGCATCAAACGGGCAAACTTTTACACATATTCCACAACCATTGCAAATGTCTTCATCAATTTGTGCTTTTTTTATTTCTTCATTTAATATGATGCAATCTGCACCAGATTTGTTTACTGGACAATACTTTATGCACTCTAATCCACATTTTTTTGGTTGACATAATTCCTTATCTAATACTGCAACACGATGAGTCATGACGATAAACGCTTTTTCTTTAATTTATATTTCTTCGATAAATGGAACCCGTATTCTTATCAAGTTGATTAAATCAGTGAATTTTGAGTTACATTAATAGAGAACATTATAATGAATATTTTCAAGCCGGCCATAGCGTTGGGGTGCGACCCAGTCCCATTCCGAACCTGGAAGTCAAACCCAATGTCGCTGCTGTGTTACTAAGATGCGAGAGCTCTTGGGAAGCAGTAGTGCTGGCATTTAATTTTGAATACAACTATAACTAAGGAAATTTTTTCAAAATTATGTCTAATTGTTCGGTTTGTGGTCAACAATTTTCTGATGATATTAGATTCCTCAATCATATGATGGAAAAGCATGGTTTTCGAAATCCAAATGTAGACAAACCAGACCGAAACAGTCGTGGTTATTAATTTAGTCTAGAAAGAAAGTCAATAACAAGTCTTACACCAAAACCTGTTGCTCCTTTAGGATTGTATGATTTCTTTTTTGTTGCATCTTGAGTCCAAGCAGTACCTGCAATGTCAATGTGAGCCCATGGTGTATTATTTATTGCATTTGCCAAAAATGCAGCAGCAGTTATTGTTCCAGCAGCTCTTCCTTTTCCAATATTTTTCATATCTGCAACATTTGATTTGATCATATCCATATAGTCTTGATTAAGTGGAAGCTCCCAAACTTCCTCAGAAGTTTTTTCTGATGAGTTCAAGATATTGGTTGCTAATTTTTTGTCATTACTAACAAGTCCAGCAACGTTATTCCCTAATGCAACAATACATGCTCCAGTTAGAGTAGCAAAGTCAATTAGAACACTTGGAGAATACTTTTTTTCCCCATATGATAATGCATCTGCCAAAATTAATCGCCCTTCTGCATCAGTGTTTAGAATTTCTGCTGTTTTACCACTGTAAAGCCTTACAATATCTCCTGGCCTGTAAGATTCTCTACCAGGCATGTTTTCAACTGAAGGAATGATACCTACTAAATTAATTGGTAATTTTAATTCAGAAACTGCCTTCATAATTCCCAAAACTGTACATCCACCACATTTATCAAATTTCATTTCATTCATTTTGTCACTTGGTTTTAAGGAAATTCCACCAGTGTCAAAAGTAACTGCTTTTCCTACAATCACAATTGGTTTGTCATTTCGTTTTCCCTTTAGATGTTCTAAGACAATCAATTTTGGTTCATTTACACTTCCTTGACCCACTGCTGTTATACCACCAAATTTTTTTTGTTTAATTTCTTTTTTGGAAAAAACTTTGCATATGAGTTTATTTTTTCTAACCATAGCTTTTGCAAATCTCACAAGTTGATCTGGTGGACAATCATTAGGTGGCAAATTTGCTATACTTCGTGCAAATAACACTCCTTCGGAAACAATTTGCGCTTTTGAAATAATTTCTTGAATTTTATGAGGGTTTGAAATCAAAATTGAAAGGGAAGGAGTTTGTTGACTTTTTTCATTTTTGTATTTATTAAAAGAATACATCGAAAGTGTTGCACCCTCAACAACTGCAGTCACAAAGGATTTTACATCAATTGGAAATTTTTCAGGTACTATTAACGAAAATTCAGAAATTCCTAGACTACGTACTTTTTGTGAAATATTTCCTGAAACCATACGCAAAATATCTGTGGTAATCTTATTTTTTGGCCCAATTCCTGCAAGTAGGATTTTGTTTGCAGGAATCGTTCCAAAAGTCTGTATAATTGATAAATCTCCAATTTTTCCTTTAATTTCTTTAAGTGATTGTTTTACTGCACCATTAAGTTTCGGATTGAGTTTTCCTAACCCAATAAGTTCATTTGATTTTTCAGAAACCAAAGAACAAAGTATTTGAGTTTTTTTCTTATTTGGTTTGGTATTGTCAGCTTTTATTTTCACAATACTGCTTCCTATTTTCTCAAGGTTTATAGATTTCTAGTCTAAATTCCAACAAAAATTAAAAAAAATGAATAACTTATCAGTTCTTCGCATTAATTATA
>JAZGIF010000086.1:0-2336 GCA_036481835.1 Nitrosopumilaceae archaeon | reverse complement strand
AACAAAAAGAATTAAGACGCCAACGACGAAAATCTAAAAAGTAATTTTAAAGATCTAATCCAAAGGATTCAGCTAAGTCAGAGAATCTTTTGTATGATTCTAGATACTGTCTGCCCTTGGGTGTAATCACAAAAGAATTTTTTCCATCATATTCAATTTTTGTAATTAAATCGGCACCAGTTAGGTTTTCTAGGAATTTACCCAGTCTAGAGTGTGAAAGGTTTGCCTTTGTCAGAAGTGATGTGGTCTTGATTCCTTCCTGGCCAGATTGGTCAGTAGCCACTAGTAAATCTGCTACAATCTGCATACTGGTCCTATAGCCAACCATACAAGAACAAACAGAATCCAGTGATATAAGAGTATTACTTATAATTTTGAACAGATTAAATAGAATCTGGCTGCTTTTGGTGACGTGCCAAATCAATCATCGATACCTTGGTACCAGGATTTTCTTGGGGTGGCATATCGATATTTTGACCTGAGGATGAATCTAGTCCCACTATTTTCTGAGCAAAAAAAAGCCAGGGAAATTTGGAGAGAAACAATCCACTGGTGGCACGATCATACTATAAAAATTCGCTTTGTAGAATCAGGAGACAAGTACTGGTTTGTAATGGGCGCTGAATCTCAAAGACCTGAAACTAACAAATCTTTTTTCAAGATCTTATCAAAATCTGAACATTATGATCGCTTCAAAAAAGGACATGGGGGAGAAGCTTATCTTAGACTAGGAACATATTCTAAAAAATATAAAAACGAAGTCAAAGACGATGCCGTCTGTGACTGTGGTCATACCAAAGAAGACCACGAGGATGAAAAAAATCATGATGCATGTCTATTTGAAGATTGTAATTGTACAAAGTTTGAAAGTTTTCAAGTTAACCTTCTAAAAAAGAAAAAAACTGTTACTGATATTAAATTTCTTCAAGAAGATGAGGTAAAAGATGACCCCTTAACATGGAATTGTCTTAATGTTAACAAATATCGAGAAATCAATTGAATTACAGAAAAAGCTCAATCATCAGATAAATTTACCCTAACATGTTCGCCAGGATAATGTCCGGAAATTTTTTTAGAATAACATTTTCCACATAAATGACCATCAATTTTCCAATTTTCCATTGGACTGTATTTGTATTCTATTGGTCCATTACACAATACACACTTTTCTGTTATTTTCAAATTGCACCTACTCTTCTATAATCTATATAAAAATCATATTAGATATTTTGGAAAAATCTTTCATAACATAAAAAATCAGATTAAATATAACCTTCATTTAAAAAATTATGGTAGATCGTCTGGCCAATGTAAACCTCCTGCAAATTTTTACTTGGTCAGTCATCTACCATTCCAATTCCAAAATAGAATTATGATAGGCTACTAACTAATTTTTTAATATTAGAAATTTCTTCCTCTTCTTGTTTGATTTTTTTGTCAACTACACGATGCATTGCATCATTCCACACATGATGCGAGAAGAAATTATGTTTTGTATTTGCTAATTCCATCTCATCATCTACTACAGTATCTTCAAGGAATTTAGTAACTACCAAATCAGTTATCTTTAGAATTCGACTGTTTAGCTTATAACTTCGGAAAATAGGTTCCAATTTCGTTATATCTACTTTAAAATCACCTTTTGTTTCTAGTATTTTCTTATGTAGTATTTTAAAATAAACTGCGATAAAAAATAAGGTAGCATACCGTTTGGTTTTGTGACCTCCACGTTTGCCATATTTTAGAATCTTTTTTGCATATTCTTTTACAAAGTAAGGATACAACAAAAGTCTATATTCATCTTTTAGATTTTCATTAAAAACTTCATCATATTTACTTCCACGTGGTAAAAACTGTGCAGGTGAACTATAGGATTCAGTTGGTCTTTGTTCAATGCCTGCAACAAGAGCTTGTATTGCATCTTTTGCAACAATTACTTTTTTGTGATTATCTGGTAAGTATTTGTTAAAAATTATGTCTCCTTTGAATTCAGCTTGTTGGGATTTTGTTTTGCTATCAAAAGATCCTGCTTGAATTTCATAAAAATATCCCAAATTTTGTAATTGTGATTTAATGGATTTATGAAAGTCCATCAAGGAAACAAGGTCTTTTCCTCTTACAGAATTCTGAGAATTTCTATACTTTGTGATATTATTTTGATCTTGTTCATCATCAGCTTTGATAATTGTTACAGTAATACAGCCATCTAAATTATGTGTGCGTTTGGCACGATCAAGAATTGAATTTGAGGTTTGTGCACCATTTACAATCTGTGGAGCGTGTAATTTCAATAAATTATCGCCAACCTCTTCAAAGTTGGCTACTACAATTGTAAT
>JAZGIF010000085.1:0-2016 GCA_036481835.1 Nitrosopumilaceae archaeon | reverse complement strand
CAAGAAAAGCATTCTTTAGAGTAAAATATGACAAGACATTACTTGGAAGATTAAAACCTCTAATTGCTAAAAAGAAACTCAATTACGTTGACCGCTGGGCAATTCAAAATGATCTTTTTTCTTTGTGTGTAGCCGGAAGAGAGAAAATTAAAACTTATTTGGATTTTTCAGATGCATATCACGGTGAAGATAGTTATTTATCAACTGTAAATGTTGCAAATAATCTAAACTTCTTATACTTTATTTGCTTTCATGAACACTTTGCACCAGAATTAAAACAATATGCATTAAAATATTTCCAAGAACTTTTTGATAAACTTGGTTGGGATCCTAAAAAAGATGAACGACATACTGATACACTTCTTAGAGGAACGGTGATTACGGTTCTTGGTAAACTTGGCTCACAAAAAATTTTGCAAGAAGCCAAACATAGATTTAATGTATTTTTGAAAAATAGACAAACTCTACGTCCTGATTTGAGAGAAGTAATTTTTTCACTTGTAGCATGGACTGGTGATCAAAAAATCCATAATACATTGATACAAATTTACAAAAAGGCTCCTTCTCAGGAAGCAAAACTTCGTGTATTGGCAGGTTTGTGTAATTTTAGAAATGATAAAGTGCTCTTAAAAACACTTGAATTTTCTATGACAAAAGAAGTTCGTTCACAAAATATTGCATTACCAATAATTAGAATTTCAGGAAATCCATATGGAAAAAAGATTTTGTGGCCTTGGCTTAAAAAGAATTGGAAACCTCTGAGCAAAAAATTTGGATTGGGTAATCCATTAGCAAATAGAATAGTTGGAACTATATCATTAGTCACAGATGCTAGCATGGAAAAGGAAATAAGACAATTTTTCAAGAAAAATCCTACTCCAGGAACAGAAATGACTCTAGAGCAAACTTTGGAACGCCTGAGGATACATTCTCACTTTTTAAAACAAATTCGATTAGAGTTTAAGAATTAATACAAACATGAACCAAACTAGCGATAAATAATGCCTAGAAAAGTTGTTCCAATAATTTCAGTAATTGTTCTAAGTGTACTTGCAGGTTGGTTTCTTTTTGAATCTAATTCCGTTGATAAAGAATTGATGGAGGAAACTTTTGTTTTTGATGCAATATACTATGAAGAAGATCAAATTATTGAAATTACGTTTCAAGATAATTCTCAAAAAACATCCAAAGTAGTTTTAGAAATTTTAGGATTAGAAGAATCTTTTCAAAAAACCTTTACAAATTCACAATTTGCCGAGAGAGTTCCATTTAATGCTCCTCCAAAATATGGTTGGAAAACTCATCCAGTCACCTTGGTAGTAGAACATGAAGATTTTGGTAAGGTAGGATTAAAAACAGAAATTCACGCTAAAGGCGAGCCAGCTGAACCAATAATTTACAGTTCACTATAATGTTATTTGTTTTCACCAAACCTGCAAGATTTTATTGTGGGCAAAAGTGATATCTAATACTTGGACATAACTAGCGATTTAAAAAAAGGAAGGAGAGGTGCAATTGCTAAAGCAATATCGATGGTTGAAAATGATAAGAAAGAGGCAAGAAAACTAATAAAAAAAATATTCAAAAACTCTGGCAAGGCAACCGTCATAGGAATTACTGGTCCAGCTGGTGCTGGAAAAAGTACTTTGATTAACAAAACATCTATGCTTCTGAAAAAACTTGGAACGAAACCAGCTGTTTTAGCAATTGATCCAACAAGTCACATTACTGGTGGTGCAATTCTGGGAGATAGGGTTCGTATGACTGAATCTACTGATTCAGGTACCTATATTCGAAGCCTAGCCTCGCGTGGAGCTTCTGGTGGTGTGTCTCATTCAATTAGAAACAGTGTTAGGGTTTTAGAATATGCAGGATTTGATCCAATAATTATTGAAAGTGTAGGCGCTGGACAAACTGAAGTTGAAATTTCAAACATTGTTGATATTACAGTTGTAGTTTTTAATCCACATACTGGAGATAGCATTCAAACAATTAAAGCTGGTTTGACAGAAATTG
>JAZGIF010000084.1:0-2033 GCA_036481835.1 Nitrosopumilaceae archaeon | reverse complement strand
AGCATCAGAAGATAGAATTTGTTTAAGAATTATTTCTTTTTGAGCTGTAATTTCTGCTTCTCTACCATGATCAGCTTCATCATGTTCAGGAGAACTCATGTAATCACATTAGGAATATATCTTCAAAGAGGGAGTATCTGCATAAAGTTGTTTTAGAATTTCTGTTGCTAATCTATCCAACTTTTGCATTCCTGTTTTAGAAAGTACTCTTCCTTTACGTTCTACTTTTTCAATATAACCTAATTTTTCAAGCTGATGAACAGCATTACGAATAATTAAACCTCCAGCATATCGGTGTTTTGCAGCTCCGTATCCAACTGCTTTAGCTCCTCCGTACATACTTCGTAGTTCATTAATTCCGATTGGTCCATGAAGGTAAATCTTTCTCAGAATTGAAGCACATCTAGTATGCCACCAGTCTGAATTTTGTGGAGGTCTATCTGCATGGGAACCCGTCTTAACAAATGAAGTCCAACTTGGAGCAGATATATCCTCATTTTTTAAAAGTTCGGATAACTTACTAATTAGCAAATCAGCTGGAACATCATACACTTTTGCCATGAGGACTCCAACTCTAAAATCGTCTTATAAATCATTGAGATATTATTTTGCGATAAGTATGACTACAATACCTACAAGTGATTCTAATAGATTTAACATCAGATCTTCCAAGACGAATTTTTGAGTTTATGCCAGGAGCAATGAAGCTTTTACATTTTTTACAAAAAGTAATTTTCATCTCATATGACATTGGTATTCTGTATCTCGTGCTGATTTTTTTTGCAATTAATGCCTGCCTTTCAGCTAATTTAGGATCATTTCTAGCATTAGAAATAGCATTCTTAATTAAAATCTCCATCCTTTCTATAGCAATTATTTTTGTGTTAAATTTCACATTAGAATAGAAGAGTTTCCCCTTAAAATTCTGATCAGAGTAATAACAAATGCGGTTGCCGGGAGTTGAACCCGGGTCATAGGGTTGGAAACCCCACATACTAACCAGGCTATACTACAACCGCATAAAAGAGCAAACTTTGCTGCCTACATAAAAATGGTTTTTTCATATTCATACAAAATTCTACTAATGACGATATGTGATTCTAAAGATTTTTTGTTAACGTTTACCAGATATTCAATTTTTTTTCTTATGGGATCAGAAAAATGTCCTTTTGGAAAACCACCAATTATGATGCAAGAATCGTCAGTTAATTTTTTTGCTACATCCTCACAAGAACTTAGAATTCCTTGAGTAGATAATCCAACTATACGGTCTGGGCTTATCTTTTCAATAAGCTGATTAAATTTCATATCTTTTATCTCAAGTAAGTTAATTCCATTAGCCTGGATAAACTTCTCATCATATAGTTTTTCAATCAAGCCTGCAAACCTGTGATATGACTTGGGAAGGCGAACGTCATTTCCTACAAATATGACTTTATCATTAATTGTATGAACGTAAACTGAAATTTTTTTTTCATAGAAAAGTGGTATTGAACATGCCTCCAACAAAGAAAAATGAACTAAATCAGGTCTTCCTCTTTTAATTTCATTATCAATTCCTTTCATCGCTGCAAAGTGCCAAGAATTATCCAATAATATCTCAGATGGTTTTTTTCCAAGTTTTTGACAATGTGAGATAACTGATTTATGATTTTGAATTTCTTTTGGGACTAACTCTAAAGAAGATTCAGTAAGTATTAGTGATAACATTAATGATATGAGATGATTCCGTCTTCAATAAGATACTTTATTCCAGCTACAAATTCATTATCTGAAATTAATCCTGATGACCACCATTTTGCATTGTTTCTAATCCAGATTGGAATTTCTTTTGATGTAGATGTATTTACTTTATCTGGTTCAATTTTTATAATTCCGTTTTGAACTAAATGTTCAATTCCCCTCAAAAAATCCGAATCGGTAATGGTACCTTTTGACCACCATGCTGCATTCTTTTTTATCCAAGTTGGTATTTGTTCATTAGTTTCAGGAATGGTATTGTTGTCATCAAAAATATACAACCATGCATTACC
>JAZGIF010000083.1:0-3761 GCA_036481835.1 Nitrosopumilaceae archaeon | reverse complement strand
TCTTTAGTTAGAAAACCTAAACTACAATCAACCTTAATGCCGACTTTATTGTTAATTTCATTGATAATATCACAAACTTTTTTAAAATCAAATGGAGATGGTTCTCTCCATGCTGCAACTAAACAATACGATTCTGCACCATCGTTGTAGGCTTTCTTGGCTTGTTGGACAATTTCTTCATGAGACGGTAGCTGGTAGGTATTAATTCCTGTATCAAAAAATGCTGATTGGGCACAAAATGCACAATCCTCGCTACAACTATTTTTTTTGATGTTGTTAAGTTCTTCAACATCTACTTTGTTTCCTTGAAATTCTCTAGTGATGTAATTTGCCGCATGAGCAAGTTTATCCAAATTCGAATCAGCAGTGTTAATTAGTTCAGTAGCCTCTAATTTGCTAATTTTGACTCCATTTAACACCTTTTTTTGGCAATTATCGATGAATTGTTCTTCGGACATCAATATCAAAATAGTCATGAATCCATTAAATAAGAATATTGGAATTGTTAACCTCGTCTATCTTGTAGGTTAACTAATTTTTGAAGATCTTTTTTGCTGATTTTATAGAACTAATGGTTCGTTGTAAGAGTAAATTAAGCTCTGATTCTGAAATTGCAAGGGGTGGAACAAGCATTACTATATTTCCCAATGTTCTAAAATAGATACCCTGTTTTTTTCCTTCCTCAAACATTATTTTGTTAATAGATTTAGTGTGTTCTAATTGAGTTTTTCTTTTTTTGTTATTTACCAATTCAATTCCCATTAACATTCCTTTATGTCTAATGTCTCCTACAAGATCTAGTTGTAGTATCTCGTCGTAATATTTTTTAAAAATTTTCGACTTTTTTTCAATTTTTTTAATTAATTTTGTTTTCTCATATAATCTCAAGTTTTCATTTGCAACTGCAGCTGCTAATGGATTACCTGTATAAGTATGACCGTGAAACAAATGTTTCATTTCATTGAATCTTCCCAAAAACGCATCATAGATTTTTTTGGTAGTTAATGTTGCTGCCATTGTAAGATATCCCCCAGTTAACATTTTTCCATAGGCTACGATGTCAGGATTGCTTTGCTGATAACTATATTGTATCATTGATCCTAATCTGCCAAAACCAGTTGCCACTTCATCTAATACCAACAAAACACCAAATTTTTTACATAATTTACTAATCTTATTTTGAAATTCATGAGGATAAATTATCACGCCCCCAGCAACTTGCGCTCCACTTTCCATTACAAGCGCTGCAATTTTGTCATCATTTGAAAATAATTTTTCAATTTTTTCAAGACAGTGATTTTGATAATTTCTAAAAGTAAATCCAGGGGGTATTCTATATTTATTTGGAACCGGTAGTTGAGTGGAAGAAAATAAGTGATCTTTAAATTTCGAAAAAAATTTTGGTACATAACCTATTGACATGGCACCAAATGTGTCTCCATGATATCCATTTTGAAGAGAGACTAGTTTGTTTTTGTTTTTGACTCCCTTGTTTTTCCAATATTGAATAGCAATTTTTAGTCCAATTTCCATCGCAGTAGAGCCATTATCTGAAAAATATACTCTATGCATGTTTGGTGAAATTTTTGTTAATTTTTTTGCTAGTATCTCTGCAGGCTCGTTTGTGAGGTTAAACAGAGGAGAATGTTGTAATTTTTTTGATTGTTTTGCAATGACATCTATTAGTTCTTTTTTTGAATGGCCCCAAACATTACACCACATGCTTGCTACGCCATCAAGAAATTTCTTACCTCTAGAATCTACTAGCCAGACGCCTTCTCCTCTTACAATTTTATTAAATTCAGTCCATTCTTTCATCTGAGTATTAGGGTGCCAAACAAAACTTTCTTGTTTCATTATTGCATGTTTACTAATTCATCTTAATAACCAACCGCTGAAAGCTTAATCAAGCGAATAAAATCACTTTCATTATTGAAATCCTATTTTATCACTGGAACTGATACTGATGTTGGAAAGACAATTGTTACTGCCGGACTTGCTGCTGCTATTCAAAAAAAAGGCGTTGACATTGGAATAATGAAACCATTTGCTGCAGGTACATCACAAAGTGTAGGCTTTAAATCAAAAGATACTGAGCTTCTTGCAAATGCAGCAAAAGTAAATGATCCAGAGGATCTAGTGAATCCACAATTTTTTAACATACCTGCTTCGCCTTATACTGCTGCTCAAAATTTGGGTGTTGATGTTGACGTTCAATTAATAATGAATAGCTTCAAACAATTATCAAAAATTCACGATATGATGTTAGTAGAAGGAATGGGTGGAATCATGACACCAATTCTAAGAAACTATTTTGTGACAAACTTGATTAGAGAAATGAATTTAGATGTTATTCTAATTACTCGTTCACGAATTGGAACTATTAATCACACTTTAATGACATGTAAAATGTGTGTTGACAATGGTATTAGAATAAAAGGAATTATTATCAATAATTTTGATATTGATGGATATCCATCAACTGAGTTGAAAAGAGATATAGAAAAACTTACAACATTTCCAGTTCTTGGAATAATGCCCCGACTTGATAATTTTGATATTGATTTGTTGAGAAATACTATTGAAAAAGAAATCGATATTGAATCTTTACTAAATTAATCTAACAAAAAATTTAGTTTTTTGAAATTTTTATTCGTTGAAGACGTATTTCCTTTCGCCTTTGGTTTCTGGACTACTTTTTACTTCCACTAGGACAAATTCTTTTTTACCGTCCAAAATGCTTTGGTTTAGAGACCGCTTGTTTTCATGAATTTCTTCGTATTCCTCAAGGCTTAGCTTCTTTCTTCCTCCAATTTCAGCTTCAAGGTTCATGTCTTTGACTATGGCTTCATACTCTGGTTGAATTACACCACTAAAAATCATGGCGCTGCTTCCACTTCCATAGGAGGCAAACCCAACTCGTTTTCCTGCCAAATCAATTCCTTTTTGATATTCAAATTCGAGACTACTTCTGAATCCCAAATAAAGTGATGCAGTGTACAAGTTACCAATCATTTTTGATGCAATTAAAGAGCTTGCAAGTTTTGATTCGTATATTTCTTGGAATTCTTCAGTTTTTGATAAAAGTTTTGTAAATTCATGGTCTTTTGTCATAAAATCTGAATCGGCCAAAACGGATTCTATAGTTCCTCTAGGATCTTTTGGCGTAGGTTCTTCCATTCCAATTTTTTCAATAATTTTTTTCCATCTGGGCAGCCCTCTCCATTCATGTCTAACTAAATATGCGAGTGCTTTTTTGCCCATGTTACTGTAAGGAAGGTGCATGTTTAGATAATCAATATGATCAAGTATAGTTTCATCATCTTTTGGTTTTATCAAATCAGTGGTTATCGCTTTTTTCTTATATGCATCTAAAGCCTTTTTGACTTGGATGAGGTAAAGAAGGTTAGAATATTGTCCATGAACTATTGGAGTTTCTTTTCCAAAAGGTCTGTAAAAATCATATTCATCTTTTATTGATGTAGCGGTTACTTTAGGATCAAATGCTAACAATCTTGGATGATCATTTAATAACATGACAACTGCACCAGCTCCTTGGGTCATTTCACCACTGGAACCCAAATCATATTTTGCAATGTCAGAAACTACAACTAGAGCACTTTTGTCTTCAGATTCTCCTGCTCTTATCCAGTTTGCATTGTCATACAATGCATATGAACCGCTGACACAAGCAAACTTTGTTTCAATTCCTCCACAATGTTCAAAAGATTCACTACCATAAACTTGCTCAAGCATTCCTA
>JAZGIF010000082.1:0-9429 GCA_036481835.1 Nitrosopumilaceae archaeon | reverse complement strand
CAACTGCTCTTAATGCTAAACCTAATGCGGCAGTTGTTTTGCCTTTGCCATTTCCGGTATAAACTATTACCAATCCATCTTTATCCATATTGTCTTGAATTTGCTACCAACTAAAAACATTAGTAAAACAAAAAATTTCTCAACCAATCTATCCATTTAAATAAAAATCATGTCAAATGATGCAGTGAAAATTCCCAGAATAGTTCTTTCAGGTACTTCTAGTAATGTAGGTAAAACGTCAATCACTGCTGGAATAATTTATGGTATGAAAAAACAAGGATACTCTGTTCAACCATTCAAAGTTGGACCAGATTACATAGATCCGACCTATCTTACCGAAGTATCTGGTAAGGATACAAGAAATTTGGATATTTGGTTAATGGGCAAGCATGGATTGCTAAAAACTTTTGTTAATAATTCCTCTTGTGATATTTCGATAATCGAAGGTGTTATGGGTTATTACGATGGATTTTCTGGAGATTCAAATTTTTCTAGCACACATCATGTTGCAACTATTCTTAAGGCACCAGTTATTCTAGTATTAGATGCAAGTAAAACTGCTCGTTCTATAGCAGCTATAGCTTTAGGTTTCAAAAAATTTCATAAAAATTCTTACATTTCTGGACTTATTTTAAATAAAATAGGTAGTAAAAAACATGAAGATCTTTGTAAGCAAGCCCTTTCAAACTTAAACATTCCAATTTTAGGTTTAATTTACAATGAACCTACTCTTGTTATGAAATCACGACACTTAGGATTAATCCCTGTATCCGAAAAAACCTCAATGAAGCAGAAAATTCAAAAAATCGCTCGAAAAATCTCAGATTCTCTTAATATACAAAAAATAATTGAAATTTCCAAAGCTACATCATCAATCCCTAAAATCAAAGAAGATGTAACAAAAAAACCAAAAACAACTATTGCAATTTCATTAGATAATTCATTTAACTTCTATTACAAAGATAATCTTGACGCATTAAAAAGAGAGGGTGCTAGAATCAAATTTTTTAGTCCTATCTCAGATTCCAAAATTCCAATTTGTGACGGATTGTATATTGGAGGAGGATTTCCTGAAATTCTAGGAAGTTCTTTAGAAAAAAATCAGAAAATGCGAAGAGCTATTAAAAAATTTGCAGAAGAAAACTTTCCAATATATGCTGAGTGTGGTGGTCTAATGTATTTAACACGCTCTATAAATTATGGAAAAAAAAAATTTAGAATGGTTGGACTATTTGATGCTGAGACAAAGATGACAAAAAAAATGAAACTAAACTACACTAAAGGAAATGTGATAAACGGGTGTTTAATTGCTCCCATTTCAAACGAAATAAGAGGACATGAATTTCATTTCTCAGAAATTAATTCTCTACCAAATGATTCGAGATTTGCATACAAACTAGAGATAGGTGAAGGAATAAAAAACCATAAAGACGGTTTATTGTTGAATAATACTCTAGCATCTTATGGACATCTTTATTTTAATAGATCTATTTATGCAAAAAGATTGGTTCAAAACTGTGTAAAATTTTCTAGAAAATGATTTTTTGTATTATCTACCCATAGGATTTGTATTCAAACTATCTTTTCTATTGAAAGATTATTATGTGAATGAAAAACGGTTTCCATAATGTCGCAAGATAGGAAAATGTATCCAATCGTTTGCTCAGACTGTGGCAAAGATTCAGAGGTACCTTTTCAACCAAAAGAAGGCCGACCAGTATACTGTAGAGAATGTTTACCAAAACATCGTCAGAGCAACACAAGATTTTAGGCTAAATCCCTTTGAAGTAATTTAGACTAAATTAATTTTTTTTATTTAATTTAAGATTTATTCATTAAATATTAAACATCTAAACACTTAAGACGATAAATTTTCTCGCAAAATTTTGAAAAGAGCATTAACAATGGCTGATGCACAAGAACTACCACCTTTCCTGCCTAAATTTGTGATAAATGGTATATCCAAAGTTCTAAGTTGTTCCTTTGATTCTGATGCAGAAACAAACCCCACTGGTACTCCAATAACTAATGCAGGCTTTGTTGCATTTTCTTCAATCATACTAATTACTTCTAGAAGTGCCGTTGGAGCGTTGCCAATAACCAAAATTCCATCGTTAACTTCTGAGGTAGCCATCCTCATTGAAGTTTGAGCTCGAGTTTTTTGTAATTTTTTTGCTTCTTCAACAACATCTGGATGACCAATGTTACAAATTACATTATTTGAAAATTCTTTTAGATTTGCTTTGTTAAAACCTCCCATAACACCATTGACATCAACAACGATGTTACATCCTTTTTTTAGAGCTGTAATTCCATTTTCGATTGCATTTTTGTGGAAAATAATTTTATTTTTATTTGCAAAATCAAAATCAGCAGTTGCATGTATAACTCGTCTTACAATGGGCCATTCTAGCTCATTATATTGATGAGTTCCTACCTCACTTTCAATAATTTGCATACTTTTATCTTCTATAGATTGACCTTTCTCAGTTTGCATTTTCAACTTCTCTAGCTCTTTCAATTATCAAATCAATCATTTTATCGTCTGTTCCAATGTGTTCTGTAATCAGTACATTTTTTAAATCTGAATTTTCGATAGCAGGATTAAGATCCACGTAAATATCCCGTTTTACATGTGCACCTTTATGCAAAAAATAAAAAACTACCACTAAAACCTGAGGATTGTTTTTTTGACATTTTTTAACTCCCTGTTGAATATTTGGTTCTTCGATTTCCAAAAAACAGTGACTTACATTTCGATATTTTTCTGATAAACCATCAACTACGTATTTGATAGCTAGTTGAGCGTTTGGATCTTTACTCCCATGACCAATAATCAATACATCAACGTTATTTGGTTCAATTGAAATATTATTTTTTCTAAGAGCAGATTTAATTCTATTATCAGCTAATTCTACCATTGTTTTATGCATGGACATTGGTTTTGAAATTTTTAATTTTACTTCTGTTTTTGCTTGAAATTTGATGGCATCGCTAACAGCTGCCTTAATTTTTTTTCCTGGATAAAGAAAATAAGGTACAATAGTAAGAGTATCAATTTCATAGTTAAGGCACTTTTTCATTCCATCCTCAATATATGGAGGTATAACTTCCAAAAAACAATATTCAGAAAAAACATAGCTTCCTTTTTCCTTAACTTTTTTACAAATTACTTCAAGTTCTTCTTTGGCTTCTTTCTCTCTACTACCTCTATCTATCAATAACAATCCTCTTTTCAATTTTGGATCCTCGCAATAGCTAGAGTAAGGTCTGGTGGAAATTTTTGTTTTTCAACAATTAATTTTCCTCTAGAACTTTTTAGAGCGGCAGCTTCTGCAACACTTGCAGTCCCTTCAAACGCTTGAACAGTTTTTGAAGGATTGGGAGTCTCAATTAATGTCAATTCTTCTTTTTCAAAATATTCAATAGGAACTTTCATTTGTTTTGCTAAATCAATAAGACCTTCAACATCTTGTTTTTTCTTAATTGAAACAAATTTTGCTACAGATTTTAGAGAAAGTTTGTATTTTTCAAGACAAAAATTTAGACCATCTCTAATCGTTTCTTTTTTAGTATCCGAGTGTAAACCAACTCCAACAACAAGAGACGGAGGTCTGTACACTACAGATTTTTGTAAAATTTCTTGATTATCTATTTTCTTATCTGAAATAATGAGATATCCTTTTGACTGTGAATTTTTTAACTCATCTATAGAAGAATAAATCTTCACATTATTTGGTAAGTTTTTGTCCCACCACTTTGCTGAACCTACATCTTGAAAAACTCCAATCTTTTCTTCATTTACCATAAAGGCACTAATCTTTGTCACATTAGTATCATTATCAATCTTCCATCCTAATTCATTTCCTAAAAGATCTACTGCAATTGTTTTATTAACATCAGCTGCAGTTGTTATAACTGGAGTTGCATCTAATTTTTCTGCAATCTCTATCGTAATTTTGTTGGCTCCTCCTAAATGACCAGATAGTACGCTGATTACGAAGGTTGTCTTATCGTCTATTACTATAATTGCAGGATCTGTTTTTTTATCTTTGATATGCGGTGATATTAATCTGATAACTGCCCCAAGTGAAAACAAGCAAACCAAACCATCATTTGTTTTAAAAAGTTCTGCAATTTTGTTAGCACTAGTTTCTGAATACCAATTTACTTTAGAATTTTCGTCTGAAAATTTTGAAGGAGCATAAATTTGCCAAGATGGGAAAAATTCTTTTAAAGTTAATCCAATCTTAATTCCATTTTTTGTAATTGCAATTACTGCTACTTTTTCCACTACTAAAATTCAAATCTCTTAAATAAAATTCCTTACAATCTAGGATGTTTTCCTAATACACTCCCATCAAAATCAAAAAGGATGACTTCAATTGGAACCTTTTCTTCTGAATGTTTTCTCATTTGTTTATAGACCTTAGAACATACTAGATCAAAGAAACCATCAACTTGGTTCTCGTTAATTATATCTTGTACATGTCTTGCAGAATTAGCCATCTTAATTTGATTAATTACGTTTTCATTAGCTTTGCAACTCTCTGCCAATTCAGAAAGAAAATTTGTATCTACTTTGGAACCTTTAACATGAGTTTGCTTAACTCCAGCAGCCATCTTAGCTAATTTACCAATAAATCCCGCAACGTATGCTTTTTTGATTCTTTTTTTTGCACATTGCTGAATTGTGTATCCTGCAAAATCACCCATTTGAACAAAACTATGTTCAGGTAAATCTACGATTTTTTTTGAAAAATCTTCACTTCTTCCACCAGTTGTAAGAACCACAGTATCATTTCCCATTGCCAGACTAACATCAAGATTTTGTCTTACAGAAGCTGCAAATGATGCTGTAGAATAAGGAATTACTATGCCAGTGGTACCAAGAATTGATATTCCTCCAACAATTCCAAGTCTTGGGTTATCAGTTTTTTTTGCTAATTCTTTTCCATTAGGTACTGAGATTACAATTTTTATTCCGTTGTTTTTTAAAATATCGTCAGCTACTTCTCTAATATTTTCAGTAATCATTTTTTTTGGAGTAGGATTTATGGCCGCTTTATTAATTTCTAAACCCAAACCAGGTTTAGTAACTATTCCTACTCCTTCACCACCATCAATTTCAATTTTATTTAATTCTGAAGTTAGTGATAGTTCAACTAAAATTTCGGCTCCATGAGTAACATCAGGATCATCTCCACCATCTTTAATTACTGAACATTTTCCTATCGAACTGCTAAACTCACAACTATTAATTTTAATTTGAATTTCATTATTTTTTGGGAGAGTTACCTTAACGGAATCAATTTTTTTTTGATTAATAATTGATAGAATTGCAGCTTTAGCTGATGCAGCAGCAGCTGTGCCTGTAGTAAAACCAGTTCTTAATTTTTCTCTTGATTTTAGTTGTTCTTCCATGATATCTTTAAAATTAAATGATATACTAAAACCCTCATGCCAAAATCAAATAGTTTGAGAGTAGTAATAACAGGAGCAAACGGATTTGTAGCAAAAAACGTTAGGAGTCATTTACATAAAAATGGAGTTAATTTGATTACCATCTCTAGAAAAAATTTTCTAAATTTACCATCTGAAAGAAAAATAATCTCATCTAATTTTGATCAAAATAACATTTACTCTCACATGAAAAATTATGACGCTTTAGTTCATTTGATAGGGAGAGGAAGGCAAACCAGCAAAAACTCCTTTGAAGATGTAAATGTAAATCTAACAAAAAAAGCAGTTAATCTTTGTAAAAAGTCAAAAATAAAAAAAATTATTTTCATTAGTGGAATGGGAGTTACCAAAGATTCAACTTCGGCATATTTTATTTCAAAGTATAAAGCAGAACAAGAAATTATCAAATCTGGTTTAAACTATACAATATTTCGAGCATCATATATAATTGGAAATAATGATCCGTTATCCAAGAATCTAAAAAATCAAATTAAGAATGGAACTATAATTATTCCAGGTTCAGGTAAATACCATCTTCAACCAATATTCGTTCAAGATGTTTCAGAAGTTATTTTAAATGCAATCATTTCAAAAAGTTTTTCAAAAAAGATAATCGACTTGGTAGGGCCTGAATTGATCACTTTTGAAGAATTTGTAAAAGTTTTTAAAAATAAACACAAAGCAAAAATTAAAAAAATTGATCTTGAGAAAGCATACTACGAAGCATTACATAATCCACAAAGTTTCTTTGGATTAGAGGACCTCAATATAATGATTGGAGATTTTAAAGGAGATCATAAAAAATTGATGAGACTTTCTGGATTGAAGTTTAAGAAGTTTAAAGAAGTTTTAAAGACCAGCAGCTTGGCGTAATAAATCTGCTTTATCAGTTTTTTCCCATCTAAATTCAGGTTCAGTTCTGCCAAAATGTCCATAAGCAGCAGTTTTTAGATATATCGGCTTTTTCAAATCTAATTGTGAAATGATAGAAGCCGGTCTAATATCAAAATTTTTTCTCACAATATTTTCAATATCTTCATCGGGAATTTTTCCTGTTTCAAATGTGTTAACCATTAATGATACAGGTTCTGCAACACCAATTGCATAGGCAACCTGGACTTCACATTTTTCAGCCAGTCCTGCTGCTACAATATTTTTAGCAATATATCTACACATGTAACATGCAGATCTATCTACCTTAGAAGGATCCTTTCCTGAAAAAGCTCCACCACCATGCCTACCTTGACCACCATAAGTATCTACAATTATTTTTCTTCCAGTAAGACCAGCGTCACCATGTGGTCCACCAATTTCAAATTTTCCAGTAGGATTAACATGAATCTTAATGTCATCATTCCAGAGGTTACCACAAACTGGTTTGATCACTTTTTCTATTATTGATTTAGTAATTTCATCATTTGAAATTTCTGGAGAATGTTGGGTGGAAATTACTATGGTATCAATTTTTTTTGGTTTTCCATCCTCATATTGTATAGAAACCTGAGATTTTCCATCAGGTCTTACCCAAGGCAACTCTTTTGATTTTCTAACATCAGCGAGTTTTTTTGTCAACTTATGAGCTAGAATTATTGGCATTGGCATTAGTTCTTTAGTTTCATTTGTAGCAAAACCAAACATCAATCCCTGATCTCCTGCACCCTGTTCTTTATCATCTGTTGCAAGAACACCTTGGCTAATATTGGGACTTTGAGCATGTAATTTTAATATAATTTCACAAGAAATTGAGTCAAATTCCAATTCTGGTTTGTCATAACCGATTTCACGAATAATTTTTCTAATTAATTCTTCCTGAGAGTTTTTATCAAAATTTGCTTTTGAAGTAACTTCACCTGCAACCACTACAAATCCCGTTGTTACCATGGTTTCAACAGCAACTCTAGAGTCGGGATCTTGTCTAAGATACTCATCTAAAATTGCATCAGAAATTTGATCGCATATCTTGTCAGGATGGCCTTCTGTAACTGACTCAGAAGTTAAAAGATAATCCTTCGTCATTTTAAATCCGAATTCTTAACTAGAGATCATTTTCTAGTTTGATAAACAGCACATTATTTCCTCTTACAATAACTCGTCCATAATTTGCTATTACCTTGTCGTCTTTGAATTCTTCTGCATCTGTCATGATTAAATTCATGTAAGAATCAACATTCTCCATTTTTCCCTTGTATTCAACTTCGTTCTTTAGTCTTACAGTGACCATTTTCTTGGTACTCTTTTGGAGAGTTGTCAGTGGTCTCTTTGCACTTGTTTGGGACAACAATTATTCAATTTACTCACATTTTTATCCAGCATAAAAGCCTTGTCTATTTACCATTTGAATGAAATGGCTTTAATTTTTGATGTTTTCTAAGAAGTAGTAATTGATTAGCACTGGACATAAAAAATTAGATCAACTCCTTGATGGTGGCGTAAAAAATGGAATCATTACTGATATTTTTGGGGCATATGGGACAGGAAAGACTCAACTGGCCATGCAAATTTGTATTAATTCTTTGCAAAAAGGGGGACATATTTTTTTTCAAGATACCACTGGAGAATTTAGACCTGAAAGGATGCTTGAAATCATAAAAACTCATAATTTCGATCCTAAATTACTTGACAATGTAAAAGTTGGAAGAATTACCAATACCAGCGAGCAACTTCAATATCTTTCAAAAATAAACGAATCTGATAATTTTTCATTAGTTATAATTGATAATGTAACAGATTTGTTTTCATTTGAATATTCCAAAGTGACACAAGAGTTGGAAAAAAGAAATCTGTTTATGAAATATATGCATGATTTATCATTAATTGCAATTCAAAAAAAAATTCCAATAGTTGTAACCAACATGATTAGAAAAATTGATGAAATAGAAAAAGAACATCTTGATAAATCAATAAGCATTTTTACTCACATTAAAATTAAATTAACAAAAAAAGGAACCAATTATTATGGTGAAATTCTATCTCCCATACACCGTAAAATGAAATTTTCATACCTAATAACAAAAAATGGTATTGTTGAAGCATCTTAATCTATTTAACCTTGAAAAAATGGAAACATAGTAATGGCGGGAATTTTTGATTCTATACCAGTCATTGCAGTTATACTATTTGCCCTTGGGCTTGTTGGCGTAATGGTTTATGAACGAGCTAGAACACGACAAAACGAAGAAACAACTGCTTGAACCAAAACTTGCTGCCAAGTTTCAATCTCTTGGATTTAAAAAACTCACTGAAATTCAGAAAAAAGCGGTTCCAATAATTTTTCAGAAAAAAGATTCCCTTGTTTTAGCCCCAACTGGTTCAGGAAAAACAGAATGCTCAGTAATCCCAATTTTTTCTCTAATAAAAAACTCAAAAAAACCAGGTAAAGTAAAAACCCTTTACATTACTCCATTGAGAGCACTAAATCGAGATGTATTTAGGAGAATAATTCATTATGCTGAAAACGATGGGTTAACAATCGAGATAAGACATGGAGACACACCACAATCAACTAGAAGAAAAATATCCAATAAGCCTCCTGATATTCTAATAACAACTCCAGAAACCCTTGTAATCCTATTAACTCAGAAAAAAATGTTAGATGGGCTATCTGAGCTTGAGTGGGTAATCATTGATGAAGTACACGAATTGTTAGGTAATGAACGAGGAGCACAACTTTCCCTAAGTTTAGAAAGACTTCAACTTAATTCAATAAAAGAAATTACACGTATTGGATTATCAGCTACTATAGGAAATACTGAAAAATCTGGGAAATTTGTTGTAGGAACAAAAAGAAAATGCAAGATCATTCGAGATAGTTCCATTCGAAAATACGATGTTGATGTAAAATACATTGATGGTTCAATATCTGATGTAGCAGATTTTATACTTGAATATGTAACTAAAAAAGATCTAAATTCTCCAATACTGCTCTTTACAAATACTCGTGGCGAATCTGAATTCCTTGCTTCAATT
>JAZGIF010000081.1:0-3519 GCA_036481835.1 Nitrosopumilaceae archaeon | reverse complement strand
TGATGTTTCACCAAGTTATCAACCCACTAGATTATGTTTGCTGGGGAATCAATAACTGATTTTGTTAGCTTCCAAAATATCTACGACAAAATCGTATTTACGTATGATCCTAATCGTATTAACTTCACCAGTCTATTTTTTCTCAAATCTCAAAGTAATTTAGCGAAATTGGAACAGATTCCCTTAGTGCTCTGCTGTGTCATCAACTTCTAAAATATAATCACATTTGTAGCCAAACTTGTCATGATGTTGTTTAATAGCTTCTTTGTCAGGAGCCTCAAGAAAGCAGTACATTCTATCTTCATCCTCACTGTAAATTAGGTTTAGGTGCTTAACACCAAATTCATCTATAGGATCATCATGTAATTTTTTTAGAGTTTCTGGTTTTGCTCCTTTCAGAGGATGACTATCTAGGAATTTTGGCATATCCTTACCAATTTCTTATACGTATAATCCCATATACAGATTTTCAATTTTGAATTAAATCTCAAAGTAATTTAGCGAAACTGAAATTTTGATAGATTTTTAATTACACAAATTACACTTGAACTCAAATAATGATTATAGTAATTGAAGGAGGAGATCAGGCTGGAAAAAAGACACAATCTGAGTTATTAGCCAAAGCACTCAGGGCAAGAAGACTCAAAACAAAGGTTTTCAGCTTTCCAGATTATTCAACACATATTGGTAGAGAAATCAAAAATTACCTTCGTGGAACTAAAAAGTTTCCTCCTCAAGTAATTCATTGTCTTTTGGCAGCAAATAGATGGGAAAAATTATCTGAAATAAAAAAAGCTGATTCAAAAAACTCTATTTTGATAATGAATAGATACGTTCAATCCAATTTAGTATATGGTTTAGTAAATGGATTGAAGCTTAATTGGTTAGAAGGTCTTGATGCAGGACTTCCAAAACCAGATCTTGTTATTGTTTTAGATGTATCTCAAAAAGATTCCTTTAGGAGAAAAAAATCAATGAGAGATAAGTTTGAGAAAAATAGAGAATTTTCTAAAAAAGTTTCAAAGACATATCTAAGTTTAGCTAAAAACAAACACTGGAAAATCGTAGATGGTACAGGTACAAAAGAAGAAGTTCACAAGTCAATTATGAAAATATTTTCAAAAAAATTAGGAATATGAAAAAAACACATCTTGATATCATTGATCCAATCCATGATTTTATTAGAACCTATGAAACCGAAATTAAGATAATTGATCATCCAATATTCCAACGATTACGGAGAATTAGACAACTATCTGGAGCACATTTAGTCTATCCTGGTGCACAGCATACAAGATTTGAGCATTCACTAGGTGTAATGCATATTGTAGGACAAGCAGCTCAAGCATTGAAAGAAAATGGAATCATAAAAACTGATGATATCGCAAATATCCGTCTTGCAGGTTTACTTCATGATATTGGCCATGGTCCTTTTTCTCATATTTATGAAGAAGTCTTGCAAAAGAAAACAAAAACTTCTCATGAAGAACTAGGCCAAGAATTAATTTTAAGGACTGAAATTGGTGACATAATCTCTAACTCTGGTCTTGATAAAAAATTTATCACTAAATTGGCCTTTGGCGATTCCAAATTTCAATTCATGAATGAAATTATTTCTGGTACATTGAGTGCAGATATGATGGATTATCTTCTTCGTGATGGATACTTTACAGGAGCAGAACATGCAAAAATTGATCATAAACGAATAACCCAATCACTTGATGTCTATCAGAGAAATTTAGCATTGGATAAATCTGCACTATATTCTTTTGAATCTATGATGCATTCACGATATCAAATGTTCAAGGCGGTTTATTTTCATAAAACAGTAAGATCGGCTGAAGTGATGTTATTAGAATCACTACATCTAGCCTACGAAGAATTAGGTCTTTCTTCGTTAAGTTTAGAAGATTACATTAAACTTACCGATGATTTTGTTTTAGAAAAGCTAGTTTCACTCCCAACATATAGTTCAGAATTGAAAAGAGCAAAGAAATTTGCAATTAATTATCAAAATCGTAAATTGTTAAAATGTGTCTTTGAACGAGTACTCACAAAAAATGCTCGACTTGGAAAAATGAATACTAGTAAGATTAGACAAGATATATCAAAAAAATCTAAAGTTGATTCTAATGAAATTTTTGTAGATACTTCAACTACCCCCTCAATTCCTTTAACTCCATCAAAAAAGGAATCTCAATACATCATTTTAATTTCAAGGGGAGAAAAACTTGTAAAAGCTGAAAAAATTCCTATTTCTAAAATTCCTTTGGTGGCTACAATGTCTGGGTTTATGAATATTCTCAGAGTCTACACTACACAAAAAAATAGAAAAAAAGTTGAAATTGCTGCAAAATCAATCCTTAGTGGCTTGAAATAATGAAAAAAAGAATTGTAATTAAATTATCTGGGAAAGTTTTTGGGATGGATAACACAAAAACCTTGAAAGATTATGCCAGGTTTCTTGTAAAAATTAGTAAATTTTGTCAACCTGTTATTGTTGCAGGTGGAGGAAACATTGCAAGGCATTACATTTCTCATGCTAGATCATCGGGTGCAGATGAATCAACACTTGACGAATTGGGAATAGAGGTTTCTCGTCTAAATGCAAAATTATTGATTTATGCGCTAAAACATAAAGCACATCCTCATCCACCAACAACTCTACAAGAAGTTCGACACGCGGTAGATAGTGGTTTAATTGTAGTTACTGGAGGTCTACATCCTGGTCAAAGTACCAATGGAACTGCAGCATTAATAGCTGAAAAAATTAAGGCAGATGAATTTTTGAATGCAACGGATGTAGATGGAATTTATGACTCAGATCCTAATAAGAACAAAAAAGCAAAAAAATTCAAGAGGATTGATTTAAAGAAACTTCGAAGCTTACTTGTTAGAGAAGATTCAGTGGCTGGTGGTTATGATCTAATGGATTTGGTTGCTTTGAAAGTAATTGAACGTTCAAAAATAAAGACCAGAGTTCTAAAAGCAGACCTTAAAGAAATTGAAAAAGCTATTAGAGGAAATTCGGTAGGAACTGAAATAATAATACCTTAAAATTTTTTATTCATTTTGAACGGTTGGATAACTTTCTGTCCAAATTGCTACCTGTTTTTCAGCATATTCGTTAATCCCTGATTCCCTAGCCTTTTTGAATATCTCCGTGGATTCCTCTTTTGTAAGTGGTTTTGTTTGTGCTTTTGTATAACCATCTTCATCAACTTAAATTGTAACATAGCCATCCTTGGTATGAATTACTGCAACAAATTCTTCCTCTCCTACTGGTAAAAATTTTCCATCTTTTTTTTTCGTTGTAAGAGTTAGCATCCCAAAACCACAAAGATTGAATAGTTTCATCTGAGATTTATTTGCTCTTTCTTTTCCTATTTTCACCGCTTGAAAATATTGCATAGTGTGAATTTAGTAAAATCACTATAAGCATTTTTTGTCTCAACATTTAAGATATGTGTAGCCAAAAAGAAATTAATGAATCGTAAAATTGTTTTTGGAGGAATTATT
>JAZGIF010000080.1:0-2868 GCA_036481835.1 Nitrosopumilaceae archaeon | reverse complement strand
GCTAGCTGGACGTTTTGGCCATTTCTTATGATCCTTATTGGAGGGTTGGCAAACAACAAAGGTGTAATAATTGGCACTCTACTATTTGTGACATTACGAAAGTTTATCATTTTTTTCAAGGATTCCTTCCAAGATTTTGTTCCATTTGATGTTGTGTGGCTCGACTTTTTGTTACTTGGAATAATATTACTTGCAGTATTATTATATCGCCCAAAGGGAATTTTTGTAGAAAAACCTACTCCAACGATATCAATGAATTCCGTTGGAGAGGCATCAGGATTTAAGAAAGTTTTCAATTTCTTTTTTAAGTAAAGCGAATCTATAAACATTAATTTCTCGCTAAATTACTAAGAATTAAATTTCAAGTCATAATGTGAAAGTTAATGGCATTATTTGGAATCTATGGAAGACATGAAATAAACACATGTCCATGGAATAATAAAGAAAATGCAAAACGTGTAATTGAAATAGCAAACAGTGACTTGTCTCAAATGTTACCAAAATACAAAATAAACAAGATTGTTGGTCAGTACCACTCAGGACTAGAACACACATTTCTTTGGATACTAGATGCAGAAGATCCACATCTAATACAACAATTTGCAGTTGATTCAGGTATGGCAAGCTTCAATGAGGTCAAAATCGTTCCCCTTGAAACTTTTGCAGGTGTTGTAGAGGGAGCCAAGAAAATTCACAGCATATAAAAAAAGAAAAAAAGTGATCTAAGAGACCACTATAGTTCCACGCATGTTTGGATATATTGTGTCTATGTAATGATATGTTCCAGGTTCAGAGAATTTTACAGTGTATATGTCGCCAACATTAGGAAGGAATCCCTTAAAGTTGTTGTCAGGTACACCTGTTTTTCCATCTACTGAAACAACATCATGTACAAGACCGCCCTCTTGTCCATCCTGATTAATGAATCTTATAGAATCATTAATCGTCAATTGAACGATTTGAGGTATAAATTTTGGCGTTTCATGTCCAATTATCATCACAGTTTTTACCGTGTTTGATTTAGAACTGTTTTCGAATGACTCTACTGATGTTTTCATTGCATCTGTTTCAATTGCTGCAATTGCTGGAGAAACAATCATTCCTAGCACTATTGCTGTAAAAGCAATTACAACTTTGTTTTTTGTGTTCATAAAAAATGAATTTGAATATTAGTTAAAGACGATTTTTCCAGATACTAACCAGATACAGACCAATTATCAACTAGATTTAATCTGTAAATTTTCTTTACAGTTTTTTGATTGATCAGCCACTTGTTCAAACAAATTGAGATTAGATTCTAATAATGGTGAAAGAAAATACGTAGCACCATACTTGGTACCAATCTTAGTGACTAGATTATTTTTTTCCAGAGTCTTCATGTGATGTTCAACTACCTTGTAATCTAAGCCTAGAACTTGTGAAAGCTGATTTGTATTTAGAGGTGTTTGCTTTATTTTCAAAACAATTTTTACTCTGTTTATGCAGCCTTTAGATCCTGCAAACACAGACCACAACAGCATTTTGATCTGTTGAGGACTTTTAGATTCAACTTCCTTTTTAGATGACATATTTTCTCCTAAAATCTATCAAATCCCTCACTGGGGACAGGAGGGGCATTTGGGTTGTGAGAGACATGACAGATTGAAATTCATCAAGTGTGAATGCATATAACCAAATTGCCAAATTGTAACCAAATTAAAAAAAGAAAAAATTGAGAGAATTTTTGTATTTTCCCTCTATTTTGTGCTCTATTGTGCTCTGCCTACATTTACTGGGTCTTCGCTACCGTCAGCAGTAGAGCAAAGGCTAGCACCGCATACTATGTCATCAGTTGCTGAGCCATAGGATTTTGGTGATTGGTTTCCTGGACTTCCCTCAGCTTTTTGAGCATCAGCCTCACCAATGAGGTCTGGGCTAAATGCTATCAAAGCTAGTGGTAAGATTGCAAGCAATCCAATGTATTTTGTTATTTGTTTCATGATATGTCAATAAACCAAATTGCATATAGCCAATTTTCTAGATTAATACCAAATTTAACCCAAATGTAATTGAATTAAGCTACTGCTAATCCAATTTTACTAATAGAATGATTTGAAATATCTTTATGTAGTATAGAATGGAGTTCTTCTTTGAAGATCAAATTACATCTGTAACATTTCCATGCTATTGTATTCATAATGTTAACAGTTGCTATGTGTTTATTATCTAATTATCCAAATTACTGCCAAATTAAATAAATAGAATCCATCAAATCCTTACAACGAGATAGGAATGGCATTGGTTCAACTGGGACTTGATGGATATATTCAGTTCAGTAACATAGTATTAAACTACTTTACCAAATTGTTACAGGAAAAGCTTTGCACAATTTATTTTGTTTATGTTTAATTCATTGATTTCATTATTTTTTAGAACAAAAGTTCTTTCATGTCTTTCAAATATTTCAAACATGTTTATTAAATTAAAATTGCTTATTTTTCTCATATCATAAGGACAAAACATAATTCCTCCAACTTTTTTAGAATCATACATTCCTTCAATCTTACTAGCTTTCTCAATTGAATGATGATGAGCAATGTCTTCAGTCATAAATCCAATAACACAGGTCTGTTTGTTAGCTGAAACTTTTCGAACATTGTCAAAAACCTTTGACGTATATTTTTCTGGATTCTTCATTCCTTGTGCGTATGGTGATAAAGTTGCATCGTACCAACCATGTTTTTTCAGATACTTTACTCCTGCATGAGTATCAGGACCAATAGTAACATTAAACCAGTCATTCTCATTTAGATCGGTAACTTTTTTCATGAAATTTTGTAACGAGTCATCATCAGCATACAAGACAAGAAAGTGTCTAGTTGGAGCACT
>JAZGIF010000079.1:0-4647 GCA_036481835.1 Nitrosopumilaceae archaeon | reverse complement strand
ATCTACGAGAACTGCTTGTGGAGGACATACTGAAACGCATGCCATGCACCAAATGCAGTCGTGTTCCCTGATTGGGTCTGCATTGTCAGAATAATCTTTTCGCTCTTCTTTTACAGTACTTCCAGTTCCTTCAAAGGTTTCGTTTATTGCCTTTATAGCTGGAATGTCTTTTTCGGTTCTGTACCATTGGAATACCTGCACTGGACAGGCTTCGATGCATGCTCCATCAGCTACACAAGAGTCCCAGTCAACTGCAACCATTGTTCCGCTAACGCCAAGTTTTTCCATTTTCTCGCCGTGGCTTTTGTAAGCTGCAAGGACTTGTTCATCCTTTGAAGCCTCTACTAACCCTTGAGATGGCCAAACAAAATGGAAGTATTCACCGCCAGCGAGCGATATCTTTCCAATTGGCTTTTTATCGTGACAAAAGTCTTCTTTAATTGGCATATGAAACTGGATCTATAGCATATTATTTAAATCTAGACAATATTAGTTGGCACTAAAAATTATGATCGGTAGTTTTTTTTAAATTATAACACTGTTTTTATTTTTTATTCCTTACGTTCATATCTTTTTTGATCCTTAGTTTGATTTATGGATATAATCAAGTACAACGTGTATAGAGGACCAAACATTGGAGTTTATACTACTGTAAATGATGAATTTGTTTTTATTCCAAACGGGTTTGCAAAAACAAAGGCAAAAAATCTAGCAAATTATCTAAAAACTGATTATATCTTTACATCAATGGCAAACACTAGACTTCTTGGAGCACTGATGGTGGTAAACAATAATGGAATGTTAGTTCCAAGTACTTGTTCACAATGGGAATTTGATTATTTGAAAAAATCAACTGATCTGAATATCGAAATTTTAGATACTAAAGCAAATGCTTTGGGAAATTTGATTAGTGTTAATGACAAGGGTTGTATAATGTCACCTGTGTTTCCAAAAGAAACTGCAAAAAAGATTTCAGATGCATTAGGAGTTGAGGTAATTCAAAAAAAAGTTGCGGGATTTCATCAGGTAGGTGTAATGATCAATGCAAATAACCATGGAGGAATTATTCATCCAGAAACTGATGAAAGCGATATCAAGACAATATCAAATGTTTTAGGGGTTAAGTTGGAACCTGCTACAATTAACGGTGGAGTTCCTTATGTTTCCTCAGGAATTTTGGCAAATAACCATGCTATTGTTGTAGGCACTTTCACAAGCGGTCCTGAAATTATGATGCTGACCCGAGCTTTTGTTAACTGAGAATCGATTCTGGATCTGCTAGTAAATTTTTGATATGAATGGTGTTTTCTTTTCCCGTATTCATGTTCCTTAGAACAATTTCCCCCTCAGCATATTCTTTTGGTCCAACTATAATTGCATATTTTGAGCTAGAAGCCTGCTCCATTTGTTTTTTAAGTGATTTTCCAGCAAGATCAATGTTTGCTGGTATTCCTTGTTGTCTAAGTTGTGCTGTTAGTTTAACAGCTGGGTTTTGCATCTCTTCAGTTGCAAACAAGACAGAGACAGCAGTGTTTCTCTCAAGAATTACTTTGCCTTGTTTATCAAGTGAGAAAATAATTCTTTCCACACCACCCGCAACACCAGTTGCTCCAAGGTCTTCTCTTCCAAATGCTTTTGGTAAACTATCATATCTCCCACCCCCAACTAGAGCACCCATATCCGAGGAAGTATCAAAGGCTTCAAAGACAAAATCTGAATAATAATCAAGACCTCTAACTATTCCAAAATTTATTCTGATGTTTTGAACATCTCTATTCTTTAGAGAATCATATAGTTCCTTTAGCTCAGACCAGCTTGCTAGTTTAGAAGAATCTAACTTTTTTTCGATTTCATCAGGAGTTCCCTTGATTCCAGAAAATTCTAGAATCTTTTCTAGTTTGTCTTTATCAATTCCTTTTTCTTGATATTCCTTGAGGATGTCTTCTTTTCTCTTTTTTTGTACTTTATCCATTGCTCGAAAAATTTCACTTACTAGTTTTGGATCCTCTGATTGGAATAGATTGGTAACGTAGGACTCTACTAGTTTTCTGTGAGAGATATCGATGATAATATTTTGCAAATTCAAATTTTCAAAAAATCTTGAAGTAAATTCAATTAATTCGGCGTCAGAAGCTATGCTTGATTTTCCAAATATCTCAATATTCCATTGGTGAAAGAATCTGTATCTTCCTTTTTGTGGTTCGTCATATCGGAAAACTCCACCAAAAGATGCTATTTTAGCTGGAAGTTTTAGTGATTTTTGTGATACCACATATCTAGTAAGTCCCATCGTAAAATCAAATCTAAGAGCTACTTCTCGGTCATGTTTATCTTTGAAGGAGTAAATGTCATCTTTGATTGTTGGACCGCTTTTTGTTTCTAAAACTGAAAGAAGCTCAATTGGCGAAGGTTCCATAAAGCGATATCCAAAAAGCTTGGCAGTATAAGCAAATTTGTGTCGAATGTATTCAATTTTGAAAATCTCATCCTCATCAAAGTCTTTCATTCCACGTGGAAGATCCAAATTACTGAACAACTAACACTTGTACATTTTAGACTTTCGCCAAGCTTTTTTCTACCTATTAATATCAGAAATCATTCACAAAATCAATTGAGTTATAGATTATTAGAACATGCAACTGATGCTTTCATCGAGGTAACTGCAGACAGTCTTAAAGAAGCCTTTACTGTTGCAGGCGAATCAATAGTAGATACCACACTTGATAGAAAAACTGTTGATGAAAAAGAACAAAAATCTCTAAATGTTTCAGGAAAGGATCTAAGGTATCTTTTGTTTAATTGGCTTGAGGAGATTAATTATCAGCTTATAACAAAAGGATTTGCCATTGCTAGGTTTGAGCTTGAACTACAAAAAAATGAGATTTATGAAATTACGGCAAAGGCTTTTGGAGAACCCATAGATCTTAAGAAACATCATTTCAAAGTAGAGATAAAGGCGCCTACTTTTCATTTAATGGAAATTTTAGAAGGAAAAAAGACTGTAATGCGATTTTTAATGGATTTGTAAAAAAAACTGAAAAGAACAATTCATCCGTGGAGGTTAAATACAAATTTTGTACTTTCCTAATTGTATGAAAGCATGGAAATGTTACAGATGTGACTTGACATTTAAAGAAGAATCCCATGTCTTCATTCACAAAGATATCTCAAAACATTCAGTACAACCAATCGAATTAATCACAGCATGATTAAATTTATCTAGGGTAACGACGTTTTTCAAATTATGGCAGAGAAAATATCAGCAAATGATTTGAAATCAAGAAAGGATGAATTTGTTATCATCGATGTAAGAGAACCAGACGAACTAGAGGGAGGAAAAATTGAAGGTTCTACTCACATGCCACTTGGGCTTGTAATTCGCAAGGCAAAGAAGGGCGGAATCGAAGATTTGAAAGACAAAAAGATCTGTACTTATTGTGGCAGTGGTTATAGGGGAAATATTGCAGCTGACGAGCTTGGCAAAGCTGGATTCAATGCAATCACATTGGAAGGTGGTTTTCCCTCCTGGAACCAGAATTAAAAATTCAATGATACAGCAATTAATCCCCACCTTCGAACCCAATTCCTCTTGCTTCCACTTGACAGAAATCTTATTTTGTTAACTAGGAATCGAATTCTTTGAATCCTTTCTCAGTAGGGATTAGCTCTATTTTTATTCCAAAAGATCCCTTTTTTTCCTGGATTCTCATAAGACCTTTCTTCTCAAGACTTTCTAAAATCGAGTTTAACTCATTAGTGTTAAATCCTGTTCTTTTTTGAATATTACCAAAGGTTTTCACTCCTCGATTTATTTCTCCGAGAACCAACATGTCTTTTGATTCAGGTTTAGTCTCCTTTCCAAAGGATTGTTCTTTAGATTCCTTTACGAATGGTCGATCCCTTGGTTCACTGAAGAAAGGCTTTTGGGTAGTAACATTTCCGGTTTTTAGAAGATTAATTTTTCTTTGTCTAAGCATGCGAGGAACTATACGAGCGATCATTAGTACTGCAAAAAATATGAATATCCACTGCCAGCTTTCCATAATTCTACCTGAAATCATATTGAATAAATTACTTCGGTTTTGGCACCAAATTTTTTCAGATGTAATGGTATAGATATGGGAATTAGGAAGCATAGTCACTAAAATGTCAAGATTTGAATCACCTAAAGTAAACGTAAACGTGGGTGCAGCAAAAGCAGTAGCAATTGTGATTATTGCTCTAATTGTGATCGGCGTTGTAGCAGCTGCATCCGTAAAAATAGTGGATGCAGGCCATAGGGGCGTGCTACTTCATTGGAATGCAGTTGATACAACTATTCCACCTCTAGAAGAAGGACTTCATTTTGTAGTGCCATTTGCTGATGACGTAGTAAATATCGAAGTGAGAACACTATTGTTTGTAAAAGGAACATCCTCAGCTTCTAAAGACCTTCAGACAGTTACCACAGAAGTGACAGTTAACTATATTCCAGATCCCGAAACAGTTAACGTCCTGTACAAAGATGTCGGTCTTAACTATCAAAATAGAATTATTGCACCAGCAGTAGAGGAGGTTGTAAAACAAGTTACAGCAAATTATAACGCAGAGGAACTGATCACTAAACGACCACAGGTCAAGTCAGATATTGAAGTAGAGATCGGTAAA
>JAZGIF010000078.1:0-7553 GCA_036481835.1 Nitrosopumilaceae archaeon | reverse complement strand
AGTTGTTATACCTTTCTTTGCAGGACTAGTGGTTTTTCAAATGTTTGGATTTGGTGCATTAGAATCAATGATGATTGCAACAGCACTTACAGCAACCAGCATTGCAATATCTATTCAGGTGTTATCAGAATTTGGAAAAATAAAATCACCTGAAGCTCGCTTGATCATTGGCGCAGCGGTAGTTGATGATATTCTTGCCATTGCAATTCTATCGGTGGTAACATCATTAGGTTCAGGTGGCGAGATAGTTGATATTGACATTATGGATGTTATCTTTACCATTCTTCAAGTACTTGGGTTTTTTGTAGTAATGCTTGTAGCTTCTGTATTCATTATTCCAAGGGTAGTAACTCCAAGACTTTGGAAAGCAAGAGGAAGTATAGAGGGAATTGCTACAGCGTGCTTTTTTGGTGCAGCTGCACTTGCAGGATTGCTTGGTTTGTCACCCATAGTTGGAGCATTTGCTGTCGGCATGGCACTTTCATCATCTCAGGTATTTCAAAAGATTGAGGGTTTCATCAGAAGGATTGGTTTGATTTTTGCACCACTATTTTTTGCAATAATTGGGGCTCAGGTAGATTTTAGAGGAATTAATCTTGAAATTTTATTGTTAAGTGCCATAATAATTACAATTGCTGTATTTACAAAATACTTGGGTTGTGGTATTCCAGCATGGCTATTTCTCAAAAATAGAACTCAGGGAATGAGAGTAGGAATTGGAATGATCTCAAGAGGCGAAGTAGGGCTAATTGTGGCAGGAGTAGGTTTGTCAGCTGGAGTTTTGTCTTCAAGTGTTTACTCCACTATTGTAATCATGGTAGCTGCCACTACAATAATTACTCCAATTTGGCTTAAGATGGATTATAGAAAAGATCTCAGCAAACAAATCGATAATACAAAAAAAGAATCAACTAAAAACGACAAAAAAGAAAATTCAGGTGACAATAATTAAATCATTATTTATAATTTTTTTACAATAAATTTCAATTATCTCAAAAAGTCTTAAATTCAGCGAAGAAACAAGTGCTTTCGTGAGTTCTGAGGATCAAGGAAAATCAAAACAAGAAGGTTTAGAAAATTACGAAAAAGATTACCTTGAAAGATTACAAAAACTAAAAGACGGACAAGATTTACAGAATTTAATTTATAATTTATCTAAAGATTTTAAAAAACCTCGGGAGGTTCCTAAAGATTATGTTGGTCTTTGCACGTTTTGTATGATTGGAGTACCTCGTGAGGAAATGGCCTATAAAAATAGTCAGCTCTTTCATTCCATTTGTTATGAACAACAAGGCAAGAATTTTCCTGCACCAAACCAAGAGCTTCTTAAGGAAAGCTCAAACGCCAAAGTCCAATTAGTAATATTAAAAAATTTAAAGTTTAGAACTGGCGGTGATTCAAGTCCATCTAGTCCTCAACCAAGACCACAGCCCAAGAAAAAATCAAAACCCAAAGCCAAAAAACGAAGACCAAAACGACGAACTGCAAAGAAGAAGAGAACCTCTAAAAAAAGACCAGCGAAGAGAAGACGAGTTAAACCCAAGAGAAGAAAAACAGTTAGGAGAAAAAAAATAGTTCGAAGAAAGACTAGGAGAACACCAGTAAGGAGAACTAGAAGAAGACCAGCAAGGAGAACTAGAAGAAGGTCTAAAAAAAGACAAGCGCCCAGACGAAGGTAAAATCTGCTAAATAGTTTCAATTAAAGAATTTATGAAGGATCTTTGTCACAAGTATGATGCAAGATTCAGTTTTTTCAAAAGCTTGTTGTGAGATATCACAAAATCTTTTAACTTTTCCAGAACCCAACAAACAAAAGGTAAAGGCTGAAATCAAAAAGATTTGTGCCAAGTACTCCCTTGAAAGAATTCCAAGAAATAACGAGATACTTTCTAAAGTAAATGGTACAGAATACGCAAAACTGCAAAGAGTTTTACTAAAAAAACCAGTAAAGACTGCATCTGGAGTAGCAGTCATTGCTCTACTACCAAAACCATATGCATGCCCTCATGGACGGTGTACATATTGTCCAGGTGGCGTGGAATTTAATACTCCAAATAGCTATACTGGAAAAGAACCATCTACCATAAACGCAATAGAAAATTTGTATGACCCAAAAAAACAGATCATAACAAAGCTTGAAAAGCTAATTGCGTATGGACATGATCCTTCAAAGTTAGAGTTAGTCATTATTGGAGGAACGTTTCTTTTCATGCCAAAAGACTATCAACAAAATTTCATAAAATCATGTTATGATGCACTAAATGGTTTTGATTCCCAAAACTTGGAACAAGCAAAATCAAACAATGAACATGCAGATATTCGAAATGTAGGACTAACAATTGAAACAAAGCCAGACTATTGTAAAATAGAACACGTTGATTCTATGTTAGAATACGGAGTTACAAGAATTGAGATAGGTGTTCAATGTTTACGGGATAAAGTTTTCAAAATAGTTAACAGAGGACACAGCCTTACAGATGTTGTTGAATCATTTCAGATTGCAAAGGATTCTGGCTACAAAATAGTTGCACACATGATGCCTAGTTTGCCAACAATGACTCCAGAAAAAGATATTGAAGATTTCAAACAGCTATTTTCTGACCAACGATTCAAGCCAGACATGCTAAAGATTTATCCTTCACTTGTTTTAGAAAACACTCCACTATACCAAGACTACATTGATGGAAAATATGCACCCTATTCTGATGATGACATGCTCAATGTTCTCACCGAAATTAAAAAAATGGTTCCACGGTGGATTAGAATCATGAGAGTTCAGCGTGAAATTTCTTCAGATGAAATTATTTCTGGACCAAAACTTGGCAATTTACGTCAACTTGTTCAAAAAAATCTAAAAAAACAAGGATTATCATGTAAATGCATTAGATGTAGAGAAGCAGGTCTTTCAAAGAATTCCATAGATTCTGAACTAAAACTAAATCGAGAAGACTATCTTTCATCTGATGGCAGTGAGGTTTTTCTTTCCTTTGATGATTCAAGTGACTCAGTTTATGGATTTTTGAGATTACGACATCCAAGTAACAAAGCACATAGAAGAGAAGTTTTTCATGACTCTTGCATTGTCAGAGAACTTCACGTTTATGGAAAGTCATTGAAGATTGGTGAACGAAGCAAAGATGATATTCAGCACTCTGGATTAGGAAAAAGATTGATGAGGGAGGCTGAAAGAATTGCAAAAGAGGAGTTTGATTCAAAGAAATTGCTAGTTATTAGTGCAGTTGGAACAAGGGAATATTATCAAAAATTAGGCTATTCGATGTTAGGCCCCTACATGGTAAAAGAACTAGAATAGTGTCAAAAAATGTCTGAACAAAAGGTTATTGGAAAAGGAACTTGGATTGACAAACTATCTCATGAGCTAGTCGAAAGAGAAAAATCACTTGGAAGAAACATGGATTTGCTTCGAGTGGAAAGTGGTTTGGGTGCATCTGGCGTTCCACATATTGGAAGTTTAGGTGATGCTGTCAGGGCGTATGGAGTAAAACTCGCTCTTGAAAATTTTGGATATAAATCAGAACTAATTGCATATTCAGATGATCTAGATGGTTTGAGAAAAATTCCTGAGGGTTTTCCTGACTCATTAAAGGAACACCTAGGAAAAAGAGTTTCTGCGATACCGGATCCATTTGATTGTCATGATTCTTACGGTTCTCACATGAGTAGTCTTTTGTTAGAAGGCCTTGACGCTCTTGAAATAAAATATGATTTTAGGCGAGCAAAGGACACTTATGAAAAAGGAATTCTAAAGGATCAAATTCACACCATTTTAGTCAATTCAAAAAAAATTGGCGAAAAGATTTCAGAGATGGTAGGCCAAGAAAAGTACAAAAAAGTATTACCATATTTTCCAGTTTGTTCAAATTGTGACAAGCTCTACACTACTGAAGCTTACGAATATCTACCAGACGAGAAGAAAATAAAATATCGATGTCAGGATACGACAATTGGTTCAGATACTCTTTCTGGTTGTGGACATGAGGGAGTATCAGACATTACAAAGGATTTGGGAAAGCTTGCATGGAAGGTAGAATTTGCTGCAAGATGGCAAGCATTTGATGTCAGGTTTGAGGCATATGGAAAAGACATTATGGATTCAGTCAAAGTAAATGATTGGGTTTCTGATGAAATTCTAAAGTTTCCTCATCCACATCATGTAAAGTATGAAATGTTTTTAGATAAAGGTGGAAGGAAAATTTCAAAATCCTTGGGAAATGTTGTTACATCACAAGCATGGCTAAAGTATGGCACACCAAAAACGATTCTACTATTACTTTACAAAAGAATTACCGGTGCAAGGGAACTAGGATTTGAAGACATTCCAGCCCTTATGGATGAATATAATGAATTAGAGAACATTTTCTTTGGAAAAACTAAGATAGATAATCAAGCCAAAGCCACGAAGCTCAAAGGACTTTACGAATACGCAAATCTGTTAAAACCTCCAACTGAACCTGCAAATTATGTGAACTATAGATTACTAATTGAGCTTGGAAATATCTTCAAAGAAGAAAGAGTAGATAGAGTTATGAAAAAACTAGTAGATTATGGTGTCATAAAATCACCTGAGGAGCAAATTAAAAAACAAATTGAGATGGCAGGAAACTATGCAGATGATTTTGGTCAGGCAGAAAAAATCGAAATTACTCTTGATGATACTACAAAAAAAGCACTTGCAGAGCTTGCCGACATCCTAAAAGCAGCGCAAGACCCTCAAGACATTCAAAATTCTATTTACCAAATTGCCAAAGGAAATAACATCCAACCAAAAGACTTTTTCAAAACACTATACCAGATCATACTTTCAACTAACAGAGGCCCAAAAATTGGACCATTCATCATTGACATTGGAAGAAAAAAGGTATCTCAGACTTTATCGAGTTATCTTTAATGGAAAAATGTCATGGCCCATAGTGAGCATAACAAGCCAAAAAAGAGTGGAGCGTTTTTTTTAATAATCTTAGGAGCATTGTTGTTAATTGTAGCACCAACAATTCATCCATCTGAACCAGAACTTGCAATCTTGGCATTTGTTTTTGGATTTATGGTGGGAGGAATTGGTTTTTATCTTCGATTTATAAGAAAGGGAACAATCAATTGATCGAAATGTTCATCTCTTGATTTGAATAGGTTGTAGTGATTAATGTGGGATTTTTTCGACGAGCAAAAAAAGAAGAAGATGTTGAACCTAATGTAGACACTACACCTGTAAAAAGTCCTGAAGAGATAGAAAAGGATCGAATCCAAAATGAACTAGACTATCTCAAAAACGAAGTTAGTGCAAAAACTGAAAAACTCAATTCAATTTCTCAAAAGCTTGAAACGGTAAAGGAGGAATACGACAAAGTCGTCAACGATCTGATGTCATCTAAAAAAGAATGGAAAGAAAAAAAGGATGAATTTGAATCCATGAAGACTGATTATGAAGAAATTTCTGGAAAACTCAGTACTACAAGAAACCAACTTGCTGAAATTAAAAAACAGCACGAAGAAATAAAGGCTGACTTTGCAAAGTTCCAAGAAGCCAAGGCTCAGCTTGAAACCATAAAAACCGAAATTGAAAAGCAGCAAAGTGAGTTTGAATCCATAAAATCACTATCAGAGGAGGCAAAATCAAAGTTAGAAGAATACAAGAAATTGCAAGGAGAATATGAAATACTCAAGGCCAAAGTGGCTACAGCCAGATACGAATTAAAATCAGCAAAAGAGCAACCACCTACCCAAAATATCAAAGATGAACCTAGACACATTATTCAGGCTGCCAGTTCTATGGTGGCAACAGCCAATGCAAAATTACGAAAAACTGAACAGGAACTTGAGGCATTAAAGAAAACGCTTGAAAATGAAAGACGGGCTCACAAACAAACTAGAAGACAATTTGAAGCTGTAACAGAATCAACAAAACAAAGTCAGAGCGACAAATAGTGTTTTTTCCATTTGGTTTTAATTTCTTCTTCAGAGTAACCTAAATCGTATAATGGTGAGGTCACTTCATTGACTGTTCCAACCTTTACTAAAACAATCGATTTTATTTCACTTTTTATTCCCTCATTTTTATAATGTGTAATAATTTTTTGAAATTCATCTCCTTCTGAAATAATTTTCCCCTCTCCTTTGAATCTATAACCTCTTCTAATCAGAGGATCTACTACATTGATTTCAATTGAAGGATTTTTTTTTAAATTTGCTATAGTATTTGGGGATTTAATGTCTGCAAAAATTAGATCATTATTCCATACTATGATGGTTCCTTTTGGAGATAGGTTTGGAGTATTATCAGGAGAAACAGTAGCAACAAATCCTAATTTTTGTTTGCTAAGGAGATTTTTCATCTCATCGGTTATTTCTGCCAATATTTGTTATTAATTAGAATAATTAATTAAAGTTAGGAAAATTTTTCTATTGTAGTTTTTTGAGTAACTCGCCTTTCATGTAAGAGAATTCTTGATCTGAAATCAATCCTTTCTCTTTAAGTGACGATAATTTGATTATTTGATCGACAATTGAAGTTGAAGAAGAAGTATCTGTAGAAGATTCTAAAGGTGCTTGTATTTGCTTTGGTTTGATTATTTCTTGTTTTTTAGAAATATCTGGTGTTGAAACAGCGTTTCTTGCTCCAGGCAATTTTACTTCTTCAAGGAAAATTTTGCCAGAACATCCCACAATTTGTGTATGTTGTACCAATTCTTCACCTGCATATTCAATTGGAACCCCTTTAGAAGTAGTAAATCCACACGTATCACAAACTACACGAAAGATTCCTGTGGAAACATTTGACGGAGTCTTAGAGTCTGATTTTCGAATATATTCAGAATATCTAGTTTTGATACACTGATGTGCTTCGGTTGATCTGTGTTCATCACAGAACCTAAAGCCACAGTATGTACACATTGAAGGCGAATTTAGTCCCTCACCACAAAATAGACAAACATTTGCAAGAGATTTTTGAGACTGGGATTGGTCCATCTTGGTGTAAAATCGATTTTTTTCTTAAAAAGCAGTAGCTTTTGCAAGAAAAAAAACAGTTTGAAGTAGGTTTAACGAGTAAGCTCAGCTGCCCAGCCATAAATCAAGAAAGATGCTATTCCACCTAGAACAATTGCAACCCAAATAGCAATGTCTTTCTTTTTAGGCATATTTTTTCAAAAAAAAATCGATTATTGAATGTACTCAAAATTCAGTTTTGGTATCAGGTATAATAGGCTAAATTTAACATCTCGTAAGACGGTGTTTTCTTGTGTCAAACCTAAAAAAAATTCAAGATATTTTTTCCTTTATTGCGGCTGGTATTGTTACTATAACGGTTGGTTTCTTTATGTTGAGGGGCACAATGCGGATGTGGGATAAAAAAGAATCCAAAGATGATGAGTAAAAAAATTTAAAAATCTGCTTTAGTCCAGATAAATGAAAATTCATACAAAAAATTTGAATCAGGTTTTAACATAAGATAAATCATGCTTGTAAAAAGATAGTAGAGATTTTTTGGTTCTACTGAAACTTGGTTTTCTGAATATTCAACTTGTGTTCTATTAGGT
>JAZGIF010000077.1:0-2200 GCA_036481835.1 Nitrosopumilaceae archaeon | reverse complement strand
GTAGGAGATGGAACTACATCTTCAGTTGTTGTAGCAGGCGCTCTATTAGAAAAGGCCGAACAACTATTGAACAAAGATGTTCATTCTTCTGTAATTGTTGAGGGTTATCAGGCAGCTGCTGAAAAAACACTCCAATTGCTATCTCAGATGGCAAAAACCATACAACCAGATGATAAAGCATCATTACTCAAAATAGCCAAAACAAGTATGGAATCAAAATTAATTTCTGAGGATAGCGGTACTCTTTCAAAAATTGTAGTTGATGCAATTCTAAGCATCGCTACAAAAAAAGAACAAAAGTATACAGTTGACCTTGATAATATCAAAGTAGAAAAAAAGGCAGGAGAGTCTATTGAAGACACCTCATTAATTCGAGGAATAGTTCTTGATAAGGAAATTGTTCATAGTGGTATGCCAACTAAAATTGAAAAACCAAAAATTGCTCTGATTAATGCAGCACTTGAAGTTGAAAAAACTGAGATGAGTGCAGAAATTAGAATAAGTGATCCTACACAGATGCAGATGTTCTTAGAAGAAGAAAATAGAATGCTCAAAACCATGGTAGACAAGATTCATGAAATTGGAGCAAAGGTCTTGATTTGCCAGAAAGGAATTGATGATATCGCTCAGCATTATCTTGCAAAATATGGAATTTTAGCTGTACGAAGAGTCAAAGAAAGCGATATGACTAAACTTGCAAAGGCAACCGGTGGAAGAGTTTCAACTAACATTGATGATTTGTCTCCCTCTGACCTTGGCTCAGCTGACATTGTTCAACAGAAAAAAGTAGAGTCAGACAAGTGGGTCTTCATAGAAGGATGTAGGAATCCACAATCTGTAACACTGCTAATACGAGGAGGTTCACAACGAGTTGTTGATGAAGCTGATCGTTCAATACATGATGCATTGATGGTGGTAAAAGATGTAATAGAAAAACCATCAATTGTTGGGGGAGGTGGAGCACCAGAATCATTCGTTGCTTCACATCTAAAAGATTGGGCAGATAGTTTTGATGGTAGAGAACAACTTGCAATAAAGAAATATGCGGAAGCTTTAGAGTCTATTCCTTTGACCATTGCTGAAAACGCAGGGATGGATCCTATCGATACTATGGTAACTCTTCGAGCACAACAAAGTCAAGGAAACAAATGGACGGGAATTGATGCAAAAAAAGGAAAAATTGCTGATATGTTTTCTAAAGATATTGTAGAACCATTGATAGTTAAAGAACAAATTATAAAATCTGCAACAGAAGCTGCCTGCATGATACTAAGAATAGATGATGTTATTGCAATTTCTGGCGGAAGTCCACCCGGACCAGGTGGTATGCCTCCAATGGGCTAAATCCTATTACTTAGAAAATTTCCAAACTCAAACGAATTCACTACCACCTATTCCTTCCTAATGAGGAAATTTAAAATGAAAAATTCAAAACTGATACTAATAATTGAAAAATGTGAATAAAATCGGAATTGATCTTGGTGGAACAAAGATTGAAGGAATCTTACTTGATAATGAAAATAACATAGTTGAGAGAAAACGAATCCCAACTCAACAACAAAAAGGTTATGATTCAATAATTAATTCAATAATTTCACTAGTCAAGGATCTGAAAACTTTGGCAAAAAGTGATGTAAGAATTGGCGTTAGTACACCTGGTGCAATATCTAAAAAAACAGGTTTAATAAAAAATAGCAACACCCAATGTCTCATTGGTAAACCAATTCAAGAAGATTTACACAAAGAGTTGGATGACAAGATTACAATTGAAAATGATGCAAACTGTTTTGCTTTAGCAGAAGCTACAATGGGTGCTGCAAAAAATTATGATGTTGTTTTTGGTGTAATAATGGGTACTGGTGTAGGGGGTGGAATAGTACTAAACGGTAAAATTCATCAAGGAAGAACTTTCATTGCTGGCGAATGGGGTCATCATACACTAAAACAGAAAGGTAACAGCTGTTATTGTGGAAAAAATGGGTGTGTAGAAACCTATCTTAGCGGTCCAGCATTAGAAAAAAGATGGAAAGAACTTACTGGAAAAAATGAAACATTATCTTCAATAGTAAATAATATCAATAATTCAAAAGCAAAAGAGTGGAAATCAGAATTTTTACAAAATTTTGGAGTCGGTCTTGCTAATGTCATTGATATCTTAGACCCAGATGTTGTTGTTTTGGGAGGAGGTGTTTCAAATATT
>JAZGIF010000076.1:0-2354 GCA_036481835.1 Nitrosopumilaceae archaeon | reverse complement strand
CTCCTTTGCATTTAGGACATTTTACATTCTTTTCTGAAATTATCTTATCAAATTCTGTTAGGTCAGCACTTTCGGGAATTTCTACTTTGGAACTTTCAGAGATTAATCTGTCCGCTCGATACGTAGATTTACAATTTTTACATTTTACTATGGGATCTGCAAAACTAGTCAAATGACCAGATGCTTCAAAAACTGACTGTGACATTATTTGAGAACCATCAATTTCCATCATCCTATCTCGTCTAACTAGTTCGCGTCTCCAAAGTTCCAGAAATTTATTTTTTAAACTAACACCAGCCGGTCCATATTCCCAAAAACCTGCTTGTGCATCAGGATATATTTCACAGCTTGGAAAGTAAAACCCTCGTTCTAGTGCTAATTTCATCAAATCTTCATAATTCATTTTTGCACACATTTGAGTACAAAATTCTTATTTTTATGCAAACTGTTTTGCCTTTTTGATATTTCCAAAATCATCTCGTTTGTCATCTATGGGTGTTTCTAAAATCATTGGGATTTCCTTTTTATTCATAAATTTTACAACAGCCCTCAAACCTGGTACTCCTATATGACCTAGTCCAATGTGATAATGTCTATCAACTTTACAACCCAATTCCCCCTTTGAATCATTAAGATGTACAATCTTCAAATGTTCAATACCTATCGCATCATCAAATTTTTTCAAAGTTTTTTTTACTGTACTCTCAGTTCTCATATCATATCCTGCAGCAAACCCATGACATGTATCAAAGCATACCCCAAATTTTTTTGCTGGTTTTATTTGAGAAAAGATTGAAGCTAATTGCTCAAAGTCTGAACCAACAGAATTTTTCTGTCCTGCTGTATTCTCAAGCAAAATCACCACGTCATTTTTTACTGATCCAGCTTTGGAAAAGGCATTCACTAATCGTTTAATTGCTTTTTCTTCTCCTGTGCCTAAATGACTACCTAAGTGGGCTACAAGATAGGGTAGACCTAGTATTCCACACCTTTGTACTTCTTTGACAAGTGTATTTACTGATTTCTCATATAGATCTTTAGCTGGAGATGAAAGATTTGGTAGATAGGGCATGTGAGCAGTAGTTGCAAATCTGTCTATTTTACTATCTCTAAGTTTTTCTTTAAAGTTTTTTACGTCAACATCTGAAAAGTCCTTTACTTGCCAGCTACGAGGACTACGTGTAAAAATTTGAAATGCAGAACAACTACGTTCAACTGCATTATCTACAGATTTATCAATTGAGCCAGAAATTGAAACATGACAACCTATTTTCATAAGACACGACTCGATCAGGCATAATTTAAACTAGTATTGTTTTTCGGATTTTTTTCAAAAATGTTTGAACGAATCAAATTTTTAAGGTAAAATTGTGATAATTAGATGAGATGTTAAATCTTGGAACAGATGAAATGGCAAAATATCCATTTCTTGCAGAGGCAGGTAAATATCTAAAAGATAAAGGATTTACCCTTGATCAGTTTGGAAGTGATCCTGATCTAGGACCAATTATTGAAAAGGCATACAAAAGAATTGAAACAGCTGCTACAGGAAAAATTTATCGTTCAGAAATAGTAAGCCTTGGTGATCTTGATTTAGAAGTTTTTTCTTTCCTTATGGCTGTAATATTGTTAAAATTAAGTGGAATGCACACTTTGATCAGAAGATTCTCCTTAGCTGAAGCAAGACGAGCGGAAAAATATCTTGAAAAAGATTTACAAAATATTTCTAACAAAAAACAAGAAGAACTAGCTATTAAAATAATTAAAGATCTTTTCTCCATGGATGTTAAAAAAACGGATGATTATTTTGTCATTCAAGTTTCAGACTACTTGAAACACTCAGTATTTTTCCATGAAAAAGAATGGAAACTAATCAATAGACGCACAGACAGGGGAAATGTTTTTTTAACTTCTCACGAAGCAGTTAGACTAATTCGTAAGGAACTTGATTCCTATATTAGATCAAAAATTCAATCAATTAAAACTCCTACAATGATGGCAGCATTAGAAAAACCCGTAGAAGAACTTGTAACTTTGGCAAAAAAATTTTCTGTTCCTACAATTGAATCCACAGAATACCCACCATGCATAAAACACGCAATAGACGTGCTTGATAAAGGAGAAAATTTGTCCCACTCAGGTAGGTTTCTTCTTGCCACCTATCTTCTAAGTATAGGACAAAGTGTAGAACAGATTGCCCCATTGATTAAAAATGCTCCAGACTATAACGAAAAAATTACTTTATACCAACTTAACCATCTTGCTGGAAGTTCAGGAAGTGGTACTGGATACAAATGTCCTTCATGTGACAAAGTAAAAACCAACGATCTTTGTTTTGCCACATCTGATTGTAA
>JAZGIF010000075.1:0-4332 GCA_036481835.1 Nitrosopumilaceae archaeon | reverse complement strand
GAAACATTAGAAGCTGTAGCTCTAGATGACGAACAAAAAGAAATTTTCAAAGTTCCAATAAGTGAAGTTGTAGACAAACTTTCCTCTCAATCGGGAATAAAATACCTTATTTTAGACGGCATTATAACACAAAGATTGCTAGATGGAGCAAAGCAAGCAGGAATAGAGTGTGTCATTGGACATCGAGTTGCAAAATTGGCAAGTCATGATGGGTTAACTCTGAAAACATTTACAGAACTAGGCATTGCCTAAATTATATGACCGAACTTAAAGTTCAACATATTCTTACCCTCACTCAATTAATTTCTAAAGGAGCTAGGCATAATTTTGTACCAATAACTACATCTTCGTTAGGCAAGAGTATTCAAAAATCGCAACAAGCAGCATCAAAACATCTTTTAGAATTAGAAAAAGATGGTTTCATCCAAAGAATTATGAATGGTAGAAAAGTTTCAGTCAAAATTACTCCCAAAGGTTATTCTGAAATGGTAAAGTTGTCTTCAATTTTAAAGACTAGTTTGCACACTTTTCCCTCCTATATAGAACTCAAGGGAATTCTTGTATCTGGAATGGGTGAAGGATCTTACTATATGTCTCAAAAAGGTTATACTGAACAATTTAGAAAAAAAATTGGTTATGTTCCATTTCCTGGAACACTAAACGTGAAATTAAATCAAAAGGAGCACGTTGAGGCTGCACAACAATTTAACGCTTTACCAGGAATAGAAGTTCAAGGATTTTCAGATGGAAAAAGGACATATGGTTGGGTAAAATGTTTCAAGGCAAAGTTAAACAATTCTATCAATTGTGAATTAATTACTCTTGAAAGAACCCATCATGATATTTCTATTATTGAGTTGATTTCAAAATTTAACTTAAGAGCTGAAGCAAAAATAAAAAACGGTTCAAAACTTTCTATTAGAATTCCTATTCCTGTTTAATTCTGGAATTTTTTGGCAATTTAACAGTAAATACTGTTGGATTATTGCTAATAGAAATCGTTCCTCCATGTTGTTCTACAATATTTTTGCAACTAACTAATCCCAAACCAGTGCCAGTTGGTTTTGTGGTAAAAAGCGGTTCAAAAATTTTTGATATATTTTCTTGTGGTATGCCTGAACCAGAATCTTCTATTTCTACAATCACTTCCTTTGGTTCTTCGTTTATTCTAAGGTTTAATTCACCATTGTTTTCTATGGCTTGAACTGCATTTGTAATTAAATTACTAAATACAACTTCCAATTGCCTACTATCGCAAAGTAAATTAGCATCATTGTTAGACTTCGAAATTTTGATATTTTTTGGAATTGTTACTTTTAGGGATGAATTAAGAATTTCAGAAATAGAGTTGTTTTCTAATTCTAATGGTTTAGTTCTAACAAAATCTAGAACATCATTAACCTGACGTATCATTCTGTCTGATGCATTTTTTATCATTGTAATTCTTTTTTTCATTTTTTCATCAAAATTATTTTTAGAATCAATTTCAATCAATTCTATTGCGTTTTTTATTACTCCAAGAGGATTTCTAAGATCATGAGCAACTCTTGCAGATAATTCTCCCATTACCCGGAGTCTTTCAATTTTTTCTACAGATTCTTTTTTTTTAGATGTCATGAATATGTTCTCCATATTCCTCTTCAATTTTTGAACTAGATATCTCTGGATTAGGTGATTGTAATCTAGCTACTTTTACATTCAAATTTAATTTCCTACAACCATCAGTAATGAATTTCTCCTGATGAATTTGATCATAACCTAATGCAATAATTTCAGGCTTAACTATTTCCACTGTTTTAAAAATGTCATCTTCATGACCAATTAAAGAGAGGTCAACCATTGACAATGAATTTACTAGGTTTTGTCTATGAATTTGATTGTGTAATGGAGTTCTTTTTTTCATCTTAACAGCAGTTTTATCAGTTGCAACAACAACAACTAATACATCGCCTAATAATTTTGCAGAATTAAGAGTATGGATATGACCTGGATGAATTATATCAAAAACACCTCCAGCTAAAACTACCTTAAGAGAAGTTCTACCAAGTTCTGTAAGAGATTTTTTGTCCTTTTCTACAAGTCCATTTTTTTGTAGATTGTTTAATCGTTCTTCAATTGCTTTATCGGTCAGGAAAATTTTTTTCTTTAAAATTTCATTAACATTCTTGTTTGTTAGAGATGCAACATACAATGCCACTAGGATGTTTTTATCAATGATATCCAACTAGTATGACAACCTTCCCTTTCTTTTTTAATTCATACATTAAAACTATATCTTGGGTTCAAAACCTTTTGAAATCCTCAAAGCATCTACTAGCCCATCAGCATATCCTATACTCAATATTGCTACCTCGTCTCTTCCTTGTTCTAGGAATTTTTCTGCATCTTGTATGTATAATTGAGCGTTTTCTAAAACTGGTTGAAATTCTTTAGATTTTTTAAAATAAGGAGTAATTTCTTCTAATTCTTTTTTGACCATTGGAACATACTTTTCGATCATTTGTTTTGAAATTTTTTTTATTTCAGATGAATTATCTATTGGTTCATCAATGCATTTTGCTAAAACCTTTAGCGCATCTGATTCTGTAAAGTGTAACAAACCTGGAATTATTATTGAATGAGGAGGTTTTCCAAAGTTTAATTTTTTTAAACTTGATATTTTTCCCGCAAATATTTTTTGATTTTTAAATCCAATCCTAGATGCTACAATTGCAAAAGTTGATGGTTTTATGACCCTTCTTTTTTGTTCTTTTTCTGTATCTACAAGTCCTGAAAGAGCATCTTTAGGATCTAGGAAATACTGTGCATCTTGATTGTACTCTAAGAGTAATATCGTATGATTTCCTGCCACCATATTCTGATAAATTGTAAAATATACTGTAGTGAGAGTTTGAAATTCCTTCATGACAGTAACTATTTTGCCAACTTTGTAGTAATGGAGACCGCACTCTCCAACAAGCGAAGTAATTGATGAAGCAGCATGAATTGTTGCAGTTTTGATTTTTTCTAAGATAGCCCTAGTTCTAAGTTCAATATGGGTGGTTGCTATGTAGGGATCGCCATAAGAAAGCAACACTACCTTTTTCCGTTTAGCATTTTTTAAAATCTCTTTGCCATCCTCTACCTGCCATCGTTTAGCAATTTTGAATTCACCTTTGACAAGTTTTTTTATTTTAATAAGATTTGATTTACTTATAGGACTTGTAAATTGTTCAAGGTATACTATATCTACTTGACCAAGAAGTTTTTGAGTTTCTATCGAAATTGATTCAGGTCCTGATAATCCTATGCCAACAAACCAAAGCATTACTTTGCTCTATCGTGTAGTCTTTTTAAATGGTGTAAAGTTCTTTTAAGAACTTCTATTCCTTGTAGATATTCTTCCATTGAGACCTTTTCATCTATTGAGTGAGAAGCATGTGGGTCACCAGGACCATAAGTTACAACGGGAATGTTAAGTTGATTACCAACTATATTCATGTCTCCCGTACCTGTCTTTCGAATCAACGTTGGTCTTGTGTGTTCCACATCTAATACTCCCAGAGTAAATGCTCTTACTAGTGGAGACCTATGAGGAGCTTCAAAGGGTTCTGTTTCATCTAATGTAGAATAAAATGCTTCCACTCCTTGTTTTTTTGAAACTTCTAAAACAGATGTAGCAATTTTTTCTCCAACAGTTTTACAATTCATGTCCACTGGAATTCTAATGTCCATTGTTGCATCGCATTCTTTTGGAGTAACATTGTGACTAGTACCTCCTTTAATTTCAGTAACTGTAGCAGTTAACAACATTCCTTTTTGCTTGTTTTCTTGCCCTGATTCCAATGTTTTTTTTAATTCATTAGTAAATATCATTGATTCTTCAATAGCATTTTTTGCAAGCCAAGGTGCACTTGCATGAGTACTGTTTCCTACATTTACTCTAAGATTAATTGCAATGCGTCCCTTGTACGCTATCGTAACTTGTTTTAAACCACTTGGTTCTCCAAAAATAGCATAATCTATGTCGAGCTTACCCTTTACTAGATTTTTTATCCCAGTTGCATTTCCTTCTTCGTCAACAGCTCCAACAAACATTACTGTTCCATTATTATTTTGAATAGTAGAAGCTGCAAACAACATTGCCAGTAACGGTGCTTTTGCATCAGATGCACCACGACCGTAAAGAAAATCACCGTCTTTTTTCACCTTTATTTTTCCAGGAACAGTATCCATATGTCCACATAGAAGAATTTTAGGTGAACCTGAACCTTTTGTGGCAATTAAATTTCCAACCTCATCGATATGAATTTTTTCAAAACCTAAATCATCACATTTATCTGCAAGAAAATC
>JAZGIF010000074.1:0-2045 GCA_036481835.1 Nitrosopumilaceae archaeon | reverse complement strand
CAAAAACCTTTGACGAATATTTTTCTGGATTTTTTATTCCTTGTGCGTATGGTGATAAAGTTGCATCATACCAACCATGTTTTTTCAAATACTTTACTCCTGCATGAGTATCAGGACCAATAGTAACATTAAACCAGTCATCCTCATTTAGATCGGTAACTTTTTTCAGGAAATTTTGTAAAGAGTCATCATCAGCATACAAGACAAGAAAGTGTCTAGTTGGAGCACTTTGTTTGTTTTTTAGCCAATCCTCAAAGGCATTTTCTAAAATTGATGCAGCTGGAATTCCTTCCTTTCTTGCCTGGTCATCTAGCTTCTCATGGAGTTTATCATTAAACCCTCTAACATAGAGTACTTTTGCCATACCCTATGATAGGCATGCTTCTATATAAAGTGCTTGCATGCTTGCAATCTGGAGAAACTGTTATATAATGCTTGCATGCTTGCAATATTGATTAGAATGCAAACACTAACAATTCGAAGCATTGAGGCAAAAAGCCATCCACAAACAAAGGGTTTGTTTTGGTATCTTTTTGTGGGAACTAGAGGAGGTCAAAACAGAGTTCGAATTATTTCTCAATTAAGAAACAAACCGTCAAACAAGAATCAGCTTGCACAAGATCTTGGAATTGATTACAAGGGAATTGAACATCACATGAAGACTCTGGAAAAAAATAATCTAGTAACTAAGATTGGTACAAAGTATGGTGCTACGTATTTTGTTTCTCAATTATTTGAAGAAGGAGAAGCAGTGTTTGATGAAATTGTTGCTAAATTAACTAAACAAGGTGGGCCAGAATGGTTAAGATAGAAGATACAGATACAATACATGTGGAAAAAACATCTAACCAAAGAGATAAATTTTTGAAATTAGTTGCGGCAGGAATACTAGGAACTCTTGCCTTTTACGTAGCAGCATATGTTGATATGGAAATTACTGGTGTACCACTTGACATTTCGGTTGTACTAGGACAGTTAATTGCTGGTGAGCACGAGTTAGCTTACATTATTGGAAATGTTGTCCATATTGCTAACGGTATAGGCTTGACGTTATTCTTTGGATATGTGTTTTTACCAATTTCCCAAAAAATAATGAAAGGACGAATTTGGATTCACGGTATGACCTTTGGGGCAATTGTAACAGTGGCAGCGGTTTGGTCTCTCATGTTGCCAGCACTAGGAGCAGGTTTTGCAGGATTAAACATCGCACCAGAAGTTCCCGCAATGACAATGTTTAGACATCTAGTATTTGGATTAGTTATTGGAATTGTCTTGAGAAATAAGGTGAACTAGATGAAACAAATTAACATACCACTATCATGTCCTTCTTGTGATGGAAAAATGTACTCGATAAGATACGATGCACCATTGAAGATTCTCAAAGCACGTAGTTGGCAAATTTGCAGAAGTTGTGGCTTTGAAAGAAATACAGATGATTTCAAGAGGGGGTTGTTAACTGTATAATGACGCTCAAAATTGGTTTTAGTCTTCCACATATGGGAAGTATAGCATCAGCTGAAAATATTGCCTTTGCAGCACGATATGCAGAATCAGAAGGATTTGATTCTCTGTGGGTAATAGATAGGATTTTGTGGCCTGCACAACCTCAAACCCCTTATCCACCTTCACCAGATGGAAGTTGGCCTGAGATATACCAAACTGTAATTGATCCAATTTCAACCCTAACTTATGTAGCTGGTCTCACACAAAAAATTAAACTTGCAACTGGAATTGTAGATATGCTATATCAAAATCCATTGCTTTTAGCAAACCGATTTGCAGCACTTGATAATCTTTCAAAAGGAAGATTACTTCTTGGACTGGGAATTGGTCATTCTAAAGACGAGTATGATGCTGCAGGTGTCCCTTTTGAGAATCGAGGTGAGCGAGCTGATGAGTTTTTGCAAGTTCTCAACAAGATTTGGTACAGTGACACAGTTGAACACAAAGGCAAATACTATACTATTCCAAAATCTGTAATCGGTCCTAAACCATTCCAAGAAAAGATTCCAATGTATCTTGCTGGTTTTAGTCCAAAAGCACTT
>JAZGIF010000073.1:0-2442 GCA_036481835.1 Nitrosopumilaceae archaeon | reverse complement strand
AACAAATTAAATTAAAACAAATTTAATCTTAGGCTATTAGGTAGTTTTGATGTCTTCGGAATTAGGAGGAGTTTCTTCAGCAGAGGATTTTGGTTCACTTTCACTGGGCAGTTGTCCATGAGGTAATTTTTCTTCAATTGCTTCTTCTGAAGCTTGTGCTTGTTTTTCTCGTTCTTCGTTTTCTTTAATTTCTCTTAATTCATGTTTGAGAAATTTGGTAATGTACCCAGCTAACTCATTTTTCAATTCTTTGGAACGAATTATAGAAATAATGTCCAAAGTTTTCTTATTTTCACCAAAATCTAAGCCAAATTTTTCTTTATGAATTTCCAAAATTTCCATTGAAATTTTTTTTATTCTATCCACTTAGCGGGTTTATCGAGGGGGGTATTTTATACCTATATTCCAAGGAACTTTCGTGAGTTGGTTTCAAGGATTTTTGCAAAATCGTCGTATTTTTCTCTTAATATCTTTGCTCCACAAAACACTACACTAGGAATAAAACTAATTTGTGCTGTTTTTTGTTCAAAACAATTTGAAAATTTTACTGGTCCATCCGTTTCAACTAGAATAAGACTCTTATCAGCATATGAAAGAAGGGTTTGCTTATCATTTGCATAAATCATTACCGGTCCAAATGAAACATAAAATCCCAAATCCATTGCTTTTTTTAGTTGTTTTTTGTTACCATCAAACCAATGCAATAATTTTCCTTCAAGAGAATAAGATGAGCAAATTTCAAAAATTTCGTCAATAGTTTTTCTTGAATGAATTGATATAGGTTTTTTTAGTTTCTCGGCTAATGAAAGCTGGTCTTTGAAGAGTTTCTCCTGTTTTTGAAAATCTTCTTCATTAGTCACATAGGTTTTATCTAGTCCAATTTCCCCAATTCCGATTATTTTCTCAGAGTTAGTCCGAACCAAGTCAAAAGTAGAATTGGGATTTTCTTTAGCACTTCCAGGATGTATTCCTAGGAATGGTAGGATATGTTCACTTTTTTTGCAAAGTTCAAGGGTTTTTTTAGAAGTAGAATAATCTTCAGAAACACAACATGCTTTAATTTGTAAATGTTCCATCGAACTAAGAACATTTGGTAAATCTTCATTGTATTCGGGATCAGACAAGTGAATGTGTGAATCATATAACCATGTCATAAGTCATTTAAAATGAAACCTTCTTAAAATAGTCTGTTTAAATCGATTTCTTTGTGGGTTTTTTCCACTAAAAGTCTTTTATCATCGACTTGAAAAATTTATTCAATGAAATCTTCAGAACTGGGATTATCTGCAATGTATAGAATTTTAAAAAAATCAGGGGCGCAACGAGTTAGCGATGAATCTGCAGAAGAACTAAGAAGAATTATTGAAGAAATTGCAGCTGCAATTGCTAAAAATGCAGTAGAGATGTCAATTCATGCTGGTAGAAAAACTGTTAGAAGTGAAGATGTTAAGCTAGCTTCAAAACAATATTCCAAATTCTGATCTAAAGAGTTTAATTGTTCCTCAATTGTTTCTGTGAATGCGGTGAGGTGGCAGAGCGGTTATGCGTGGGCCTGCAAAGCCTATCTAAGGGGGTTCGACTCCCTCCCTCACCTCCACTGAGTTATTATGTAATTACCCACTAATCTAAAAAGAAGAATTCTTAGAACTATAGATTGATACAAACAAAGAAAGGATTGCTAAGATACATTCCTGGATCAAAATCAATATTGATTCAAGAAAATTCTAACCAACCTCTTGAAGGTTTTTCAGAAAATATTCAGGAAAGCATTAGAGAATATGCTGAAACTGCTAAAAATGAGGTAGAAAAAGGCAACAACTTTCTACAATGGATCCTAACAAGAGTTTTTGAGGCTACTGAAGATGATGCAGCTGATGCAATAATTGATGGTGCTAATGATCTCGGAATTGACGCATATCTTCCAGTTGACTTTTCAGAAAATAAAATAAGATTATTTCAATCTAAATATGGTACATCACATTCTCCTGAAGCAATTACCAAATTCAAAGAAGATGTTAAACGATTAATGAATAGAGAAGCTACTAAGATGAGGCCCGAATTAGCTAATCTTGTAAAGCAAATTCATGATAAAAATCTCAGTATTCAGTGCTGCTATGTTACTGAACAGTCAGTTGAATATGAAAACGATGATTCTTTTGAAGTAGTTGACATTGATGAAATAATTCAACGATTATGGTCTAGGATAAAAAAACCAGCTGCTGGAAAAAAATCATCAATAAAATTAGAAAAAATGCTAAGGCATGATAACACCATCCTAGGTGTTTTAAAACTAAGAGAGTTGTCAGATTTTATTTTAAAAAACCGTGATTATGTGTTTGAATCAAATATCAGACAGTGGATGCAGTTTAAGACCAGTGTTAATAAAGGAATTCGTGAAACTCTTCAAAATATTCCGGATAAATTCTTCTATTACAATAATGG
>JAZGIF010000072.1:0-11242 GCA_036481835.1 Nitrosopumilaceae archaeon | reverse complement strand
AAATGAATCATAATCTTTTGAATCATAAATTTGGTTTGCCATTTGAAAATTTAGCTCGAATTTATCCAAAATTTCTTTTATTAATTCATCCCAAGATTTTGGAATATTATTTTTTGCATCTTTAATTTCTTCATCTGTTACTATAATAGGTGGTATATCAGTTTCAGGATACATTCTTGATGCACCAGGTCTTGGACGAAGATAAACTGTTTCACCTGTTTGTGTTGCCATTCTTGTTTCAGCAGGGACTTCTTTTTTTGCTTGTTCTAATCTATTAATTATTGAATCAATTGCAAAATTTAGCTTTGGTTCATGTCCTGCTATAATAATAAATCCATCATCTTGATTTAGCTTGAGTAATGTTGTTATCTGTTTTACATCTGATTCCTCAATTCCATAATTTGGCAATTCATCTGAATGAAAAACACCGCCGATTCCAAAAAATCTTACTAGCTGTCCTAATTCTTTTCCAATTCTAATTCCTTCGTATGGTGAATAACTAAACATTCCTGAAAAATTTTTAATTCTTATTGCCCTAATTTCAGAATTTGATTCTATTGCTTTTTTAATAATTTTAGATTTAGAATTTCTAAAAATTTCAATTACATCTAAAACGTCATTTGCTTTTGAGATTTTTTCAATCTTTCTACTTTTTAGTTTTTCAGAAATTAATTGTAAACCATGTTGTCTCTTTGATTCGTATTCAATTACTTTTTCGAGCTGATCTAACTGTTGAACACCTTTGACTTCTATTACTCCACCACCTCGAATTGAGACATTTACATCTTGTCTAATGGAACCAATTCCTCTAGTTACTTTCTTAGTTGTTCGCAAAAGTCTTCCTAAAGTTAGAGCTATTTTCCTTATCTTAGCTGGACTTCCTTCTACAGGTTCTAACGCAATTTCTACAAGTGGTATTCCCAAACGTTCAAGACTAAATTCTCTAGTCTCTTCTTTGTCTTGAAGTAATTTTGCAGCATCTTCTTCTAGGCAAATTGATTGAACTCCAACCTTCTCACCCTCTATGTCTAGATATCCCCCTTGAGAAACTAACATTGTTCTTTGAAAGCCAGAAGTGTTCGAACCATCGATTACCATTTTTCTCATAGGATAAATTTCACTGAAGATATTCGAATTCAAAGCCACTGAAATTAACAAAGAAGTATTTTTTGCATCGGGATTAAGATCGTGAGGGGGTTCCTCATCCTGTTCTACTAAACATGAGCTGGATGGGTTAGAATAATAGATCATGGTTTTTGATTTAGTTTTTTCAAATAATGCTGCAGGGTCATATTCTCCTAATTCACTTTTAGAGGCTCTAAGCTTTCGTGAAAATTTACTTGTATATTCATTTGTTTCAATAGGAGAACAGTTACAAAATAATTTTTTATCAGTAGCTAATTGTTGATGAATTTCTAGACCAACTTTTAATCCAATTTTTTCTATGTTAATTTCAGACACTTACGTTCTACAATAAAGTCATGTTTAAAGCTTAATCAGAAAATTCAGATGCTATGTTTTCTAACATTAAATCTTTCATTTCTATAATATTTTTTGTATTTCCAAGAGCCCACATTGCTTTTACCAAAGCAGTTTCGGGAATCATATCAGATAACGGAACAACCCCTAGCTCAAGAAGATCTCTGCCACTTTCATACACTGTCAGTCTAACTCTCCCATCTATACATTGAGAAGTCATTCCCAAAAATAATCCTCTTTCTTTTGCCTTTTTTACAATTTCATACATTGATTTTCCTATATGTCCTAGACCAGTACCTTCAAAAATTATTGCCTTGTAATCAGAATTGATAATTGATTCTGATAATTTTGGATCATAGCCTGGATAATATTTTACAAGAGCAACTTGTGTACTACAATTTAATTTGGGAGTATACTTCTTTTGTTTAAAGTAATTTTTTTGTAGATTCTTTTCAATTTTATTTTTAAGAATTAGAAATGCTGGGTCGCCTCCAATAGTTTGAAACGCACTTCTTTTACTTGTATGATTTTTTCTTACACGTGTACCTAAATGACTTACAATCAGATCATCACTTTCATTATGGTGCATTACAACAAAAACTCCACGAGTGTTGCATTCTACTATAAATCTAACAGCTGAAGTCAAATTCAGTGCAGCATCAGAAGATGGTCTATCAGAGGATCTTTGTGAACCAACTAAAGCAATGGGAATAGGAAAACCTGCCAATGAAAAAGAAAGAAAGGCTGCAGTGTACTGCATTGTATCAGTACCGTGAGCAATAATGATTCCTTTGTAATCTGAATTTGAACAAGAATCCAATTTTTCAGCAATCTTTTTCCAATGTTCGGGAAGTAAGTTTTCGGAGTACTCTGAAAACAAAACTTCAGTTTCAATATTTGCAATTTTTGCAAGTTCTGGCACTGCTGCATTAATATCATCTGCAGTTAGCGCAGGAGTAACTGCACCTGTCCGGTAATCTATTTTACTAGCAATTGTTCCTCCTGTTGATAATAACAAAACTTTAGGTAATGATGAGTCTTTTTGGATTTTTTGAACAGCCTCTGGAATTTTTTTTTCTGAAGAAATTAGCTCAATTTTCTTAATTTTTTGGATTTCAATTCCTACATTGTAGCCACTTTTTAATTTGATTACTATGTGTTTGTCGTCACCATGTTCATATCTAGGCATCAATATTCCTGTGTAGGTTAATTCTTCTGTGACCTTAATTGAATCACCTACTTTTACTTTGTAATTTTGTAGAAATGCAAGAGAATCTCCTTTATACCCACTATATTCAGACATTGAAGTGGATTAGATGGATTATTTTATTAAAACTACCTGTAGTAAGAAGCAACGACCTTTTGACCAAGCTTCAAGTCTTTTTGGTCTCTGACTTTCTTTACTGCTTCTCCAAAGTGTTTCATAGTTACTTTGGCAACATCAGAGTTTTTTTCCAAATCTTTGATTTCTGGATGTTTATCAAGATATTCGTGAATTACTAAAGAAACCGCAGTATTTGCAATAGCAGCAACATCTGCTCCACTCATTCCATCGGTATCTTCGGAAAGTTTTTCAAGATTCACACAGTCGGGATCTTTCGAATCTTTTAAGATAGGAATATCTTTCACACTTATTTCCAAGATCATCATTCTAGATTCTTTATCTGGTAATGGAATTTGTATAATCTTATCAAATCGTCCGGGTCTAAGTAATGCAGGATCTATCATGTCAGCTCTATTAGTTGCAGCCAAAACAACTACACCACGTAAGTTTTCCATACCATCTAATTCCGTTAGGAGTTGACTTACAACTCTTTCAGTAACAGCAGTTTCACCTCCTATACCACGCACAGGTGCTATTGAATCAATTTCATCAAAGAATATCACACACGGTGAAGCTTGTCTTGCTCTTCGAAATATCTCTCTAATTCCTCTTTCAGATTCACCTACCCACTTTGACAAAAGTTCAGGTCCTCTCACAGAAACAAAGTTTGCTTCACTTTCGGTTGCAACTGCTTTTGCAAGTAGAGTTTTTCCTGTTCCACTTGGGCCGTGCAACAAAATTCCACGGGCCATTTTATGACCTAATTTGTCATATAACAAAGGAAACTTTAGCGGCCATTCTATTGCTTCTTGAAGTTCTCTTTTTACTTCGGCTAATCCACCCACGTCATCCCATTTCACATCAGGATTTTCAATGAAAACCTCTCGCATTCCAGAGGGAGTTATCTCAAGGTGTGCCTTTTGGAAGTCTTCTCCAGTTACTATTAGCTTATCCAATGTTTCTGGAGGAATCTTCTCCTCTTCCTAATTAAGTACTGGTAACAACCTTCGCAAACATTTCATCGCTGCTTCCTTACACAAATACTCTAAATCTGCACCTACATACCCGTGACTAATTGAAGACATTTTCTCCAAATTAACATCATCAGCTAGGGGCATATTCCTGCTGTGAATTAAAATAATGTCTTTTCTACCTTTCTTATCTGGTACTTTAATTTCTATTTCTCGATCGAATCTTCCAGGCCTTCGTAACGCCGGGTCAATGGCATTTGGTCTGTTAGTGGCAGAGATAACAATGACCTTTCCTCTCGCTTCTAGTCCATCCATAAGAGATAACATCTGTGAAACTACTCTTCTTTCAACTTCTCCGGTAACTTCTTCACGTTTTGGTGCTATAGAATCAATTTCATCAACGAAAATTATTGAAGGTGATTTTTCACGAGCTTCTTTGAATATTTCTCTTAACCTTGCTTCACTTTCTCCATAGAATTTGCTCATAATTTCAGGACCAGAAATGCTAATGAAATGAGCATTACTTTCATTGGCAACTGCTTTTGCAAGTAAAGTCTTTCCAGTTCCAGGGGGACCATACAACAACACACCTTTTGGAGCTTCTATTCCTAATTTTTCAAATATTTCAGGATGTCTTAATGGTAATTCAATCATTTCTCTTACTTTCTTGATTTCATCTGTAAGTCCTCCAATGTCTTCGTATGTAACCTGTGGTACTCCTCTAAGTGTTTCACCTTTTTCGGCAATATGAAAAACTGTTTTTTGTGTAACAAGTACAGCATCAGCTGCTGGTGTAACTCCAATCACTTGAAAAGTTAATCGTCCACCGAAATAAGGTACCATGACGTTATCCCCTTTAATTAAAGGAACGCTTTCTAAAGCATCTGCAAGATATCTTTCATCTATTGGCGGAATTGCTTCAAGAGGTGCAACTACAACTTTTTCTGCCGCTACAGCTTTAATCTTTCTAACAGAAATAGTATCACCAATCGCTATACCAGAATTATTTCTTCCTAGTCCATCAATGCGTATGATTCCCTTTCCTTCATCTGAAGGATATAGCGGTAAACATTTTGCAACTGTTCTCCTCTTTCCTTTAATTTCAATAACATCACCTGTTGATGCATTTAATGTATCCATAGAATCATAATCGATCCTGGCTACCCCTCTTCCAACATCACGGGTATATGCTTCTAATACCTTTAGGGATAGTGCGTTCTGGCTCATAGGAAAAAGTCTCTCTGACTACGTTTTATATCTTTGGCGTTACGATTTTAACAAAACTATCATTTCATACACAAAACTTAAAATCTGTATAAGTTTGAAAAACCATCAACTTGGGTAAACGACCTCTAGTAAGAAGACGTGGCCGTGGAGGTATGCAGTTTAGAGCTACGTCTACTGGAAAACTAATTCCTGCAAGATATCCTAGTTTTAATTTAGCTGAAAAACGAGAAGGAGAAGTAATCGATCTAATTCATGAAAGAGGACGAGATGTCCCATTAGCAAAGATAAGATTTGAAGACGGTTCGATCTCTCTTGTTCCAGCAGTTTTAGGAACCAAAGTTGGTTCAAAAATACAATTTGGTTTGAAATCTGATATTTCTGAAGGAAATGTCATTAGTGTTCAAAACATACCAGACGGAACAATTGTGTGTAATATTGAAAAATATTTTGGAGATGGTGGTTCAATAATAAAGTCTGCAGGTTCTAGCGCAACTGTTTTCTCACATGGTTCTGAAGGTGTTGTAATTAAACTTGCTTCTGGTAAATCCGCAACTATTAATCCAAAGAATAGGGCAATGATTGGAACTTTGGCAGGTGGCGGTGTTACTGATAGACCCTTTATGCGTGCTGGTGTTAAATGGCATCGTTTTCGTTCACAAGGGAAAAAATATCCGATTGTAAGGGGTGTAGCACAAGCTGCTTATGTCCATCCTCATGGTGGTGGAAGACATCAACATGTTGGACAGAGTTCTACGGTATCCAGAAATGCCCCCCCTGGAGCAAAGGTTGGTAGCATAGCAGCGAGAAAGACTGGTCGTGCACGAATCAAAGAAAGAGATTAGCCTATTTTCTAAAGCCTAAAATTGATTAATGGCTAGTAAATTCAAATTCTTGAATGGGAAATCAATGTGTTCGAATTTTTGTTAAGGGAAAAGTTCAGGGAGTTTTTTTCAGACAAGCCCTAAAAGTTATGGCCAAAAAGAAAAATGTTTCTGGATGGGTAAAAAATCTCAAAGATGGGCGAGTTGAGGCACTTTTTGAAGGAGAAGATCTTGATGTCAGTTCCATTGTTGAGTGGTGTCATGCTGGCTCTGCAAATGCAAGAGTAGAAGATATAAAAATTAAAAATGAAAAGTTTACAGGAGAATTTTCAAAGTTTGAAGTTTTGTATTAATGAATTGATTTAAACGCATCAAGAACAAGATTTTTTACATTATCAATATTATCATTAGACCTTAGATTAATTTTCTTAAATGGTTCTTTACGATTTTTTTGGATTTTTAATAAAATTGAATCATTCTCAGGTTCCATATCTAAAAACCACCTAAAGGTAATTGATTTACAAAATACTATTCTGTGCATTCGAACATCTTCTATCACATTATCTCCTAAAGAAAAACAAAAATCTCGAATTAAATCAAAAATAGAAGTTATCTGAGGTGAAAGTTGTTTTTTAAAATCTTCATAATTTCGTTTGTTTCCAAATGAAACAATACTGTCCATAAAAGAAAATTTTTTTTTAAAGTATATAGTAGTAGCTCTGCTGGTTCCAGTCTAGACGGGTAGCCCCGTTTCAAGGCATACAAGATCCGCCACGTTGACGAGGAAGCGTGAATGTTCCACCTTAGGATTGCTCCCTCCCGGACCTCATCCCTTTCGATGGTTCGGTCATGGGAATTATCCCTTCGGATAATCCTAGTCCTGCATCCACCCGCCTCGGCGTGATTTCATTTCCGCACACCAAGTGGGAACTATCTATCTAGAGATTTACCCAGCAGTTACTGGTCTCTGCTTATAGCCGGTTTCAGAATAGGGCACGGCTAGCACCCTGACCTTACCTACTACCAATCTTTTTACAATGAAATGTTATATTTGCATTAGGTTTTGAGGTCTTTTAGACTTAAAACTAAACTACACACTGAACAAATTTCACCAGAACATTGATGGCCGCAGTTGGGACATTCTCTTTTTTTCTTATAGTTTGATTTTTTTACTATCTGAGATAGTCTTAGAGTCGATTTATACAAATTATTTTTAATTCCTGAATGATGATCTTCTAAAGTATTAAAAAATTCCCTAATTTCTGTTCTTATTCCCTCATTCATGTGAGGACAGGCTTCAGATTGGAATGGAAGTTCATTTGTAAAAGCATAAAAAACAATCTCAGATTCATAAATCTCGCAAAAAGGCTTTATTCTTCGAATCTGGTTGGATGAAGTATCAGGGTCCATCCATCCGATTTTATTCGTGTCTCCAGATAGCATATTTATAAAAAAACTTTGGAGTGTATCATCAAGATTGTGTGCTGTTGCTATTACTTTGGAACCAATATCTTCTGCGGCATAATCAATGGCTCGACGTCGAAGTGTACCACAAATTGAACAAGAAGAAGTTTTTTCATTTTCCCTTAAATGAAGTGCCTCATCTAAAGTTAGATCAAACAAGTCTTTGAAGGAATATACTTTTAGTTCCACGCTTAATTTTGTACAGAATTTAGTTACAATATCTAATGCTTCATTTCTATACCCAGGAATCCCTTCATCTATTGTTATGACCTTAATTTGAAAATTATGAGTTTTCGACATTTTTTCTAATATATGTAACAATGCTAGAGAATCTTTTCCACCTGAAACGGCAACACAAACTTGCTCATTATTTTTTATCATGTTATACTTGGAAATGGTTTTTGCAGTTTTTCTAACAATTGAATTTGAAAAACATGTAGAGCAGAAGTTTTCTCCTGAATATTTACGGGAGTAAACAGCTGTTTCTTGACATTTATCACAATTCATACTTGGTTTTTTCACTTCCGTGATATAGGCATAACTCTCTTAACATAAAATTTTAGATTGTAAACCATCCAGATTTCATATAGGATAGTGCAATGTTAAGCCCAAACACCATAAAAGTAAATGCATAAATGCTCCACATAATTCCATTTACTCTTTTTTCGGAAATTTTATCGACTATAATGCTATGAATAAATTTTCCCCCATCAAGAATTGGGAGAGGAAGCATGTTAATGATACCAATAAAAAAGGAAATCATCCATAACCAAAGTAAGAAAAAAGAAAGTTGTGGATTATTCCACTCTATGAAATTTAAAACTGGTTTGTAAGAAAAAGCATTATCTCTCATTATTCCGATTAAACCTCTTTCAAGGTCATCAGGAGAAGGTGTAATTACAACAGGTAATTGTAATTCTTGTTCTCCTCTAAGTACTGTTACAGTAACAGTTTCACCTGGCGTAAGTTCCACTTTACGAAAATCTAACGGTGTCACTACAGGAACTCCATTAATTGCTGTGATGATATCATTTGGTTGCATACCAGCTTGTTCAGCACCTGATCCTTCAATAATTGACAAAACCAAAACTCCGTCAGGTGAATCATAAAAATAACTAAGAATTGGTTCTGGTAATATTATGGCAAAGAGAGGATTGGTAAGAAGAATTAAACCTAAAGCGAAGGCAAAAATTACGTTTGAAGTTGCTCCAGCTCCAATAACTCTTAACTTTGAAATCTTTTTTGCATTATTGAATTCATCTTCATCAGGTTCAACGAACCCAGCAAATAAAGCAATGAAAATTGCAAATCCACCAGTCTTTATTTTAATTTTTTCTAATGTTGCAACAATTCCGTGCGCTCCCTCATGGATTATTAAAACAATTGGAATTGATAATAAAAAGTATGTAATCGAAGTTGAAGAAGTTAATGTAACCCCTGGTATCAGGACAGTTAATTCTGCAAATTCTGTGGGTTCTACAAAATATGTAGATATGTTGTTTATCAAAAACCAAAATGCAAATCCCATCATTAAAAAACCTGCAACAACACTAACATCTGCAAATATCCGAATTCCACGTCGAGTTCTATTTAGCACTTTTGTAAGAACTGATTGTACTCCATAATTTTTGTAAGTAATACTATATGCCTTAATTTCAAAACCTCGGTTTTGTAATTTTAAACCCTTAGCTACCAATAGTATTACAACCCATGCCATTAAAACATAGATTATCGCGTTTTCTGTAATAAAATCAAGTTCCAAACTAATTGTTACTTTTTTTAATCACGTACATTTATCATTTACTGTGAAACCTGTGATAATTGTGTCAACCTACCCAGACAAAAAATCCATTAAAAAAATTGCTAACCAAGTGGTAAAAAATCGACTTGCCGCTTGTGTTAATATTATAAAAATTTCATCCACTTTTGCTTGGAAAGGAAAAATAGAAAATACTTCAGAATATTTGGCACTCTTCAAAACTACTAAAAAAAATCAAAACACTCTAAAAACCACAATAAAGAAAACTCATCCTTATGATGTACCTGAGATAGCTGAAATTAACGTGAGTTCAATTAACAAACCATATTTGAAATGGATGATAGAATCAACTATCTAGCCTTCGACAGGAAATCTTAGCAGAGATACAATGCCTCCAAGACCTGTAACTCTTAATCCTACATCTGTGGTTGAATCAACACTGTAAGCTTTAGTACCTTTGCTTTCAACTTGGTTTAAAAAATCAATCACTTTTTCTTCATCTTCTGTTTGGATAACTTTTTCTGAAAAAACTAATGACTCAATTGCACCAAATTGATTGGCTTTTTGCGTTTCGCTAAAACCCATAGTGAATTTCTTACTTTTTTTGTTCGCTCTAAACATTATCTCATCAATAATTGAAGAAACTTGGGCAAGTTTACTATTTGACATAATCTTTTTCATAGATTCAGATTTTGTAAAGATGTAAATTCCGTCTTCTCCCCCTGAATCAATACCATCAATAACCTCAATTTTGTGTTTTTGCCTTACCAGTCGTTTGTCAAGGTAGTTGGAAAATTTTTTCTTTGTTTCACCAGGACCAAAGATGATTATTACATCTTCTTCCTTTAGAGAGGGTGTAACTGCCTTTTGAACATCTTCAAAAAATTTTTCGATGTTGAATGTTGTTTTGTATCTTTTTCCACTAGAACCTGAATAAATATTTGGCAATGTTTCCAAATGAGTTCCTTTTAATCGTCCAATACCACAATTTTCAGTGTCAATAGCAATTAAAAGAAAACCAAGATTATGATTTTTGGTTTTAATTAATTTTTTTTCTACCAGAGTCCACTGCTTTTTTATTAATTTGAATCCTTCATGCAATTTTATTAATAACGCATGATGTGATCCATGTGAAACATCATCGCTACTTGATTCAGATATTGTTCCTTGTACACGTAATCTATCAAGAACATTATCCAACGATACCTTGTCAACATCTAATGAAATTCTAATTTTGATTCTTTCTCCTTTATCTGGTCTAGAATAATCTTTATCTTGTTTAATTACTCTTTTAGTATCTCCAACTATTTTGTCTCCTTTCTTAATGATTCTACGTAAGGTTAACAAATCATCTGATTCTTCGGGAATAAATGAAATGGAATTTTCATCTACACTTTTTGTGATCATACTTTCATTTTATTAGATTAAACACAATAAAAAGAAAAAGGGCTAGCTAGTTACTTCTTTCATATTAGAATTTTCTTCGTCTTTCTTTTTTCGTAGGTAGTTATCAACCCATTCCATGGTAATTACTCCTCCCTCAGCCAGATTTACAAGAGAGTTTTGTGACGCATCACCAGAAACTTTACCATTTTGTCTTCTAATTTGACGCCATTTCAAACTAGTGTTTCCACTCTTTGAATTATAAATAATTCCTAAAACATCTCTTGCATTTACAAAAGTTATTTCACGAATTTTCTTTAATGTTACTTTATCTGCTGCTTCGACATAAATTGATCCAGATTCTCCCTCTCGTTCAGGAAAGACTTCGTTATCTTGTAGATAACTAGATGGAATAAATGAACTACAAGTACTTGCAATGACAAATCTTCGAAAACTTTCAAGTGAAGCTGGCGCTTCTATCTGTATCATAATTTTCAATTTTTCAAGGCCACTTATCAAGGTTCTTGAAAAATTCAATAGGAGGTATACAGAGTTTATTATGCAGGCGTTGATGATTCTATCCCTCTGATTTGATGATAGGGATCTTGAGTTCTGAGCCTGCCTCTTAGATTTTTATTATTAATGTTTTTTTTTTAAACATGAATTCATTAACTGAATATCTAACATTTAACATCAAAACTAGAAGAGCATTTCTAAATATTACACCACAAATTGAAAAACTAGTTCACAAAAGTGGTGTAAAGGAAGGTCTTTGTTTAGTAAATGCTATGCATATTACTGCAAGTGTTTTCAT
>JAZGIF010000071.1:0-4675 GCA_036481835.1 Nitrosopumilaceae archaeon | reverse complement strand
TGACGAAAATTGAATCACGCCCAAAAAAAAGTACACCGTGGGAGTACAATTTTTACGTAGACTTTGAAGGTCATGAAAATAATTCTAAAGTCAAAGAAATGTTAGATAAAATAAAAGAAAAAACTACGTTTTTGAAAATTTTAGGTTCTTATCCAAGCGCAGAGCTCAGCTAAAAACCTCGAGGTTTTCTAACACTAAATGCTGAGCTAAATCCTATAATCACAAGTCCAGCTATAATTATTAAAATTTTATAAGTGAATAGCATAGGATCAAGAAAAGCCTGGAACGTTCCGTTTACATATAATTCTGAATCCCCTGTGTTTTGAACTTTCAAAATGCTTTCCCCATCTTCTAGGTGAACCCAATCAATATCGACATTGTTCTTATGTTCTATTTCCTTGATTTGCAATCCAGGTCCTGGACTAGTTAGTGATATTTTGAATGAAGCTCCTGTTATGTTTGCATATTGTACTGCATGAACCGGAGCAGTAAACTTGTAGGTAGTAGATTCTCCAGTTCCATAGGTATCATCAAAGGAAATATCTTGAACTCCTATCGAGGAAATTAAGGAATATGCTCCTATGGCAATAATAACAGAACCCACCACAAGTCCAATTCCGGTTCTTTTGTCTAACACAAGTGTGGGATTTTTTTAGGTTGAATAAAAAACTAGCTACATCAAAGAAACGTCATGTGGGTTACTTTCTGTAAACCCAGCAGTTGACATTTTTATAAATTCTGCATTTTCTTGCATTTGTTTTATTGTGTGTGCACCACAATAGCTTAGTCCAGAGCGAACTCCTCCTGTAAGTTGCTTTAGAATATCAGTTACACTTCCTTTGTAAGGAACCATTGCTTCAACTCCCTCAGCTACATAATCATTAAGATCATCTCCTATTGATGCACTGCCATTCTCCTTTGATTTACGACCTAAAGAAGCATAAAATGAAGCCATTCCACGATAAATTTTAAATCGTTTTCCATTTTTTGTCATAAAAGAACCTGGGCTCTCATCAGTGCCACCTAAAATACTTCCAATCATCACCGAGGATGCACCTGCTGCCAAGGCCTTGGTAACATCACCAGATGTCCTAACACCCCCATCAGAAATTATTGGGATATCGTGTTTTTTTCCAACCTCTGCACAATCTAAAACTGCTGTGAGTTGTGGAACTCCAGAACCAGTAACCACACGTGTAATACAAATTGAGCCTGAACCAACACCAACCTTTACAGCATCTACCCCTGCTTTGATTAAATCTTCAGCTCCTGCTGCTGTTGCTACATTTCCTGCAATCAACTCAGAATCTGGAAATGCCTTTTTAATATGACGGATAGTGTTTATTGCATTTTCACTATGACCATGGGCTATATCAACAACTATTACATCAGCTTCTGCTTCTAGAAGAGATTCTGTTCTTTCCATGAAATCGCCTTTAACTCCTACTGCAGCGCCAACAAGAGGTCGTCCTTTTTTATCTTTTGATGCTTGAGGAAAATTTTCAATGTTAGTAATATCTTTGCTAGTTACCAAGCCTTTTACATGACCAGATTCATCTACCAATGGTAGTTTTTCAATTCTGTGTTTTCGCAAAACTTCTTTTGCTTCATCTAAACCAATTCCAAGTTTGGCAGTAATTACGTCCTTTGTCATTACATCTTTTACGATTTGTTCTGAGGGAGTTTCAAATATGATATCACGTCGGGTTAAAATTCCTACAAGTCTTGAATCCGAGTCCATGACTAAAAGTCCATGCACACCTTTTTCGTGCATATAGTTTATTGCATAAGCTACTGTCTTTTCAGGTTCTATATGGTAAGGATTTTCAATCATAACGCTTCCTGAACGCTTGACTTTTAGAACTTGATCAGTTTCCTCTTTGATGGAAAGAAATCTATGAATTATCCCAAGTCCTCCCTGTCTTGCCATAGCTACTGCCATTGCTGATTCTGTAACAGTATCCATGTTTGCACTAACTAACGGGATGTTAAGCGAAATGTTCCTAGAAAGTTTTGTTTCCAAGTTAGTTTGAGATCTACTTGTGATATCGGAATATTTAGGAACAAGAAGAACATCGTCAAAGGTTAATCCTTCTCTGAACTCCAATGAAACCTATAGTCATGATTTATGAAGGATTATAAGCCTTTCTTGGTTTTTTTTGAGCTAATTTTTGTGCTATAGTGATTGCATTTTTAGATTCTTTCACATTATGTGTGCGTATAATATCTGAACCATTTAGAACAGAAATTGTCTCAGCTGCTAAAGAACCATAAAGTCGATCAGATGGATTTTTCAGATTTAATAATTTTCCAATAAATGATTTATTTGAAACAGAAACCAACATCGGTTGCCCAAGCTTTATCTTCCAAAGATTTTGTAACATTAACAAATCTCTATCTACCCAATTTGTTTTTATTTTAGTAAAGAAAGGACCACTACCTGATTTTCTAAAAAAACCTATAGCAGGATCTAAAACAATTTTTTTCTTTGAAATTCTCAAAGATATAGCAATATTCATACTCTGTTTTAGAAGTTCTTTGGTTTTTTCCAAATGATTTCCTTGAATTGTTTTTTGACTGTAGGCAGACAAAATTAGCGAAGGTTGGAATTTTTCAATAACTTTATGCATGTTTTCATCATATTTCAAGCCGGAAATGTCATTGATGATGTCTACTCCTAGCTCAAGTGCTTGTTTAGCTACATAGGCTCTACAAGTATCAACTGAAATAGGAAGATTAGAAACTTGTTGAATAATTTTAATGGCAGACATTACACGTTTTGATTCTAGTTTCTCAGAAACCATTGTGGATAGATATGGAGCAGTAGACATACCTCCAACATCTACAAAGTCTGCTCCATCTTGTTCCATTTTTTTGATAGTGTTAACAATATCATGTTTAGTTGTCCTAATCGAATCTTTGTAAAATGACTCCGGACTGGTGTTTAGAATACCCATAATTCTTACAGGATTTTGTCCACCTACAGAAACACTTCCTAGCTTATTCATATGATTTATGATTAGGACTGCCAATTTGAGTCATATGACCATTACAGGTTGGGAAACAAGGTATTCAGAAATTCTAAAAGAATTTGGTTATAGTAGGAAAAGCGATACAGAATCGGCTAAAAGATTAGGGTTTATTCTAAAAAATAATTATCCTCTTAAAAATTTACGAAAGCTCATTGAGAATCAAGTTGTTTTTGTTGTAGGTGCTGGTCCTTCTCTAAAGAATTCTGTTTCATTTCTAAAAAAATACAATTACATCACAAAAATTGTGGCAGATGGAGCAGTAAAAGCACTAATTGAAAAAAAAATAAAACCAGATATTTTAGTCACAGATCTTGATGGTGATATTATTTCTTTAAAAAAAATTGGAAAAACAAAATCTATAATGGTTGTACATGCACATGGTGACAATTTAGAAAAATTGGACCTAGTAACTAAATTTAGAAATTGTATAGGAACAACTCAAGGAAAATCATTTGGAAAAATTTACAATTTTGGAGGATTTACAGATGGAGACCGATGTGTTTTTCTTGCTCATTATTTTAAAGCAAAAAAAATTGTTTTGTTTGGAATGGATTTTGGAACTACTATTGGCATGTATTCTAAAAATAGAGTTCCAAACAGAAAGACTAAATTAAAAAAACTTAGAAAGGGAAAAAAACTTTTAGAGTGGTTGGTTTCGAAAAATTCCTTAGATCTTTATACTACCTCAAGATCAATTAAGGGATTCAAAAAAATTCACTACGCAGACATTAAAAACATTCTCTAGATGAGAATGCGTTTTAATACAGTAAATATATGACAATAATTATGGAGTTTTCTGAAGAACAAATTCGAGATATACTTGAACTTAAAGAACGAATTACTGCTCAGATTGAAAAGCATAAAGAAGATATTGAAGATCTTGAAAAAAATTTGAGGGTTTTAGATTCAATAGTTAAACAAACTAGTTTTACTAAAGCATCTTTACTTGAGAAATCTTCAAAAGTATCAAATGCTAATGATCCAATTCCTATTACCGTAAGTGATGGTTCAGTAATAGGTAACGCGTTTGTAACCCCTGATCAAGTTTCAATTATTATAAAAGAAAATATTGATATTCCTGTTGAAACTCCTCCATTCAAATCGTTTTTCTTAGATAGAATAATTGGAGGAATGAAAAAACAAGACTATCAAGAAGCTGAAAACGGCAGGTTACAAAAAGAATCTGCTATTGATTGTATTGTAAACAAAAAAGGTTCTCAAATTAGGGAGATTATAATCAAAAATTATAGGCAAAGAGAAAGAGTTAATGAAATTATCAATACAGCTGGTTGGTCTCTGTCTAAAATGATTGAGAATTCGAAAAAAGTGATCTAATGGATAGTATTGCGGTATTAGATTTTGGATCGCAGTATAGTCACTTAATTTGTAGGAGAATTAGAGATTTTTCTGTATTTGCAGAATTAGTGCCATATAACATTCCAATAGAAGAGTTGAAAAAAATGGAATTAAAGGGAATAATATTTTCTGGAGGACCATCAAGTGTATACAAATCTGATGCACCATTACCAGAAAAAGAAATTTTTGAATTGAAATTACCCATTTTAGGAATATGTTATGGTCATCAGTTAATCGTTGATAATTTTGGCGGAAAGATAAAAAGAGCAAATAAAGAATATGGTTCC
>JAZGIF010000070.1:0-3260 GCA_036481835.1 Nitrosopumilaceae archaeon | reverse complement strand
GCATATGGGTTATGCATTGGAGCAAGATCAATTGCATGTTTATCGAAAAAAATAATATCTGCAAGATTACCTTTTTCAATTTTTCCAATTTTTTTATTCAATAATTTTCCTGCATTAACTGTAGCCATTTTAAGAATTTGTTTTGGAGAAATGTGTTTACGATTCAAACCCATTGTCATCTTCCAAAGAAAATCCATTTCTCGAAAAATATCTGGTGAATTTATCATAACGTTATCTGTGCCTAAAGCAATGTTACATCTTGCCTTCAACATCTGGTTTATGTCTGGTATTCCTTCAGCTAGTGTTGCATTAGCACGAGGGCAAATTACAATTCCCCTTGTTTTTTTTGCAACTGTTCGTAAATCATTATTTGAAGAATGTGTCATATGTACCAAAAAATGAGGTTTTAACAATAATGCACGTTGGGTTTCTGTTTTTCCACTAATTTTTTTTGAAAAATTAGAGCTTTGGATAGTTTCTGCTGAATGTATAGCCCGAATTTTTTTAGATTTAGAATAATAATTCAAAACCGAATTACTATTCTCGTTAGGACCACTAATGCCAATACCATGACATTTTTTTAAAATATCTCTAAGTTGCTTGCGTTGAATTTCAGGCAGAGTAACATTATTCCTTATCTGATTAGGATTTTGATAATATTCCAATCTTCCAAGTATGATTGAACGAATTGGAACAGAAGACAATACTTGCTTTAGAAGATTAATTCCTTCAAGCCCACCTTCTCTAAAATCAACAAAAGTGGTAATTCCCTTTTTTATCATAGATCTGCATGAATTTTTCATAAAGGTTGCTAGATGGTTTGGGTTTGATTTTTTTAGAATTTTGGATTTTATACCAAAAATTGGATGAATTTTTGCGTCTACTCCTTTGTTTAAGATGACATCCTTCCCTATTGAATCACCAATGTGAGAATGTGAATTAATGAATCCTGGAACTAAGAGCAAACCTTCACAATCAACAACCTGCTCATTTCTACTCGACACGAGATTCGGTTTGATTTTTTTAAAAATTTCTTCAGAAATTTGCAAATCAGTAGATGCAACAAAAGATAAATTGTTGCCGTAAAGAATGCTGGCATTCTTTAAAAGCATGAGGTTTCAAAAATCTCAGGTTTTTCTTTACCAGAATCTCTAATTTGTCTTATAGTATCAAGAGATTTTGTTGCTAGCTTTGCAGCTTCACGAGATGTCTTCCCAATACCTATACCACAGTTAAGATAAAGACTTTGGTCCTTTTTTACGATATCAATAAATTGTTTTGCAGTTTCTTTAGAGTTTTCTTTACCAATGACCATAAAATTATCTCCGCCCAAAAAAAAGGCCATAGATTTTCTTTCTAAGAAAAATTCCAACATTTTTGAATAAAGCTTAAACATTGTAGATGAAATTTCATAAGGAGATTTTGTTTTTATCTTAGATGTAAGATCTTCAACATCAAAATGTAGGATAGTTACTTTTTGTTCTGCTTTACCATTAACAAAACCATAGATATTATGATCTGAATTAAGAATGACATTAGACTTTTTTCCTTCAAATGCTTTGAGATTGGCCTCATAAGGAGTTGGTGCGTAACCAATTGACATTGATAATTTTAATTCAAATGAATCCTCCAGTTTTTTTTGGATTGAAATGTGATCATCAAGCGATAATCCGTTAGTTATTACAAAAATCTCATCAGCTCTATTCAAAAATGCTAAACAGTTTTTTTCAGAAAACAATTTCTGTATTTCCTTATATAATGAGGCTTGAATCATTTGAAGTTCATGTTCTCTATCATAACCTAAAGTAAGAGTCCAAGGTCCATAGTTGTTTATTTTAATTATCGTTATTTGTACCAAATTACTTAATCCGTTCTAATTCCTTTGAAACTTTAACAGCTGCATCTACTGCTTTTTCGGCTACTGGTCTTATCCTAGCAAATGCTTGTCTTTCTGCCATTCCAGGACCAGAAATACCAAATGAGACAGCTTTTTTGTGTTCTAATGAAAGTTTTGATAATCTTGCTGCAGTAATATTTGCTATAAGTTCATCATGTTTTGTCTGTCCTTTGATTACTGCACCCAAAGTTATTACCGCATCAACATTTTTCTTTGCAAGTAATGTGTCAACTACTACAGGCATATCAAAAACTCCTGGAACTTTACAGGTATATGTTATGTTTAGTTTTAGAGTTTTTATTTTTTCTAGTGCTACATCCAGCATTCGTGAAGTAACTTTGTGATTAAATTCCGAGACCACTATTGCAATATTCAAAATTAATACACCTTAGAAAACTCTAACAATTCTTTACCATCAATAAATGGAATGGCATTTTGTTTTGCATATTTTTTTGCTTTATCAGTTGATAAAGCAGAATATGTTTCTGCATCCATCATTTCACATATGGCCGAGACAGGGTTTAAATTTGCAAGCGCTGTCAAGTACACTGACATTTCAGTATGTCCTCGCCTTGTGGATAATAATCCATCTGAAGCAATTAAAACAGGAACATGACCTGGAGTTCTAAATGATGAAACAAACTTGTTTCTTTGATTTTCTACATTTTGAAGTTTAGCCATTTCTCGAATAGTCAAGGCTCTATCTCGGTCTGTGATACCTGTGTATGTTTGATAGTGATTAATTGAAATTGAAAATGTGGGATGATCTCCATAAGGAGCCAATCCCATGATCATCTCTTTAGAAGTAGAATCAAAATATGAAGATTCAGACAAAATATCATGCATATATTGCAAACCAAGTTTGTTTCCAAATGAGTGGTTTATTGCAAGACACAGCAGACCTCCTGCATGTTGTCGCATACGTGCAATGTGTTCAGGAGTAACATATTCTGCTGCTACTACCATATCAACTTCATTTTCTCTACCATGAGAGTCATGAAGGAGTACAAACTCGCCTCGTTTCAGCGATTCAATTGCGTTTTCAACAGACATAAGAAAAATTTCATTTTTTCGGATTATATAGTTTACTAAAAAAATGGTAATTACCACTAAATTAGTAATAGATTAGGTTTGTTTGAGAATGTATTTTCCTAAAATGTCAGTTTCAATATTAATTTTGTCTCCGACTTTTTTTGATTGGAAATTGGTAACCTTCATGGTATGAGGAATTAAACAGACAGAAGCTGTGTTTTTGTTAACATCAACAACAGTTAAACTAATTCCATCAAGTGCAATAGAACCTTTTTTGACAACAAATTTTTGTAAATTTTTTGGAATTTTAAACCATACCTTAACTTCTTTA
>JAZGIF010000069.1:0-6140 GCA_036481835.1 Nitrosopumilaceae archaeon | reverse complement strand
CCGTGAACTTCTTTGACGCCTTCAAGACCCTTTAGTTGTTCTATAATAGCCTCTTCTGATCCTAGTTCACAATTGATTAAAACATAGGCAGTTGCCATGAATAATTAAGATACTTCCGGTTATATCAATAAACCGGTCATTTCTTTACTAATTTTTTGACATTTTAATAATTGCATTCCAGATTTTTTTTGGAATAGGCATTACAGATAACCAAGATTATAATGAACTCCATACCAAACTGTTTTCTTTTTTTTGCAAAGTTGTAACCCCATGGTTCGCTTGGTTCTTGTTTTGCTAACCAATAATTTACCATTTGTTATTCTGCAAAGAAATTTGATATTTTAGTCATTAACGAAAAAACATTAGAAAACAAAAATGTCCCCCGGTTCTGACTCACACAAAGTCATTGGATAGCCTTTTCCTCATTTGGCTCTGAAACCGGGGTAGCCCTCTGTTGCACTCCTGGGTGAATTAGAAATCATGGCAATCATTACGATTTTGTTCATCCTAATCCGTCTGAGCGCATGCTCTTTTGGGCGAATTAGTTTATCAGCTAGTCAAATATTAATCCAGTCAGTTTTATTTCGAACGCAATCACAGGAACACGAATCTTAAAGTTCTCAATGACTTTTTTATCGATTTCTCCAATCAGTCCAATTGATTTGTTTTTTACAAGAATTTCTGCAGTCCTACCCTCCAGAAACATTGGATGAGAAGATGTTTTTGTTTTGCATTCAATGTTAAATCCAGTTTTTAGTGCAGATTGAATTATTGATTTTATTTCAGTAAAGTTTGCATCTTTATGGGTAGAAACACATGCAAGGTTCAGAGTTTCTGCAATCGGATCTCCTTTTGAAAATATTGTTCCAATCTCAAACAATTTTTGAGGATAGATCTCATGGATGTTTTTTGACAGGTTTTCTAACAAACCAGGAATTAAAGCATCTCGAAGAATTGTGTTTTCATGACTTTTTGATTCTACTACTTGAATTGCGTTAGAATCTTTTCGTCTAGTTAATTCATTTTGGATTTGTTTGCTAATTAAACTAGAATTTAGTGCTTCAGTGTATCCTAAACCAACCATAATTGAAGAGAGTAAATCTAATTGCTTTGTTATTCCGTTTTTTTTGCCAACCGATATGGATGATGGTAATGTTGGTTTGAGATTTTCAATGCCATATCCTAAAGCAACTTCTTCTACTAAATCCATTGGTCCAAAAATATCAAATCTAAATCTTGGAATGGTACAAATAATTTTGTTCTTTTTTGGTACTGCATCTAGTCTACTTTTTCGTAATGAAGATGCAATGGCTGACGATGACAAGTTCAATCCTAAAACCTTGTTTATCAGGTTTACATCAAGGTTCATTTTTTTTGTTTTAAGTAACGGAGTTGAATTGTTAGCACCAGAAATTTTTACAGAAAATAACTGAAAACCAGCTACTTGCAAAGTGCTAGCAACAACTGAAAGCGTATCTTCAGCAGCTCTTTTGTCTATAGCTGTAACCTCAACTAGTATGTTTTTTGTATTTTTAGAAACTATAGTATTGGCAGAATTAGTTATTGGAGGAAATGAAATTGTTTTTCCTTCTGAATCTAAAATAATAGGAACTTGTGGCGAATTTCCTAAAATCACTCCATATTGTTTTCCAACATCTGTATTTTCTAAAATATCAGAAATTGAAAGTTCTTGGGACTCTTCTAATGGTACGAATTTGTGATTTTTACTAGTTGTTGTGTATTTTATTGGAAAAGAAATCTTGTCAAGATCATGAATTCCAATTGAGGTTTTTTTCCTTCTTCTTCCAATTCCGTCGTGAAGGTCTTCTTGTAGAGTAATTAATTGTCGAATAGTTTCTTCATCTAGTGTTCCATTTTTAGCAACAATTGCACTAACAAATGGCCTTACCTTTCTAACTGATGAATCTACTTTGATTGAATAATCTCCTTTTTTTATTGCAAGTTTTTGCATTCCTTTTTTAGAGCCTGAAATTCCCTGAAGACCCAAAGCAATTCCAAAATCAGTAGCATAATCTGGTCTGTTTGGACTATACTCTACACGAATGTAGTCGTTGGTTTGTTCTTCAATGTCCAAGCCAAGAAAAGGTAGAAGAGAAATTATTTTGTTTTTATTAATTTTTTTTCCTACTAATCTGTGTAATCTATTATGATAAAGTTGAACTACTGGCATTGATTTGCACTCCTTAACCAACTTAGATTGTTGTTGTAAAACTGACGTACATCATCAACTCCATACTTTAACATTGCAATTCTTTCTATACCACCGCCCCAAGCTAACACAGGTCTTGTGATTCCAAGTGGTTTAGTTACTTCTGGTCTAAAAATTCCCATGCCAAAAAGTTCAACCCATTTTTTTAGTTTATCATTATATACCATTGATTGCAATGAGGGTTCTGTATATGGAAAAAAAGTTGGCCAGAATTTGATCTTATCCAAACCCATCTTATGATAAAATTCTTTTTGTAAACCCATCAAGTCTCTTAATGTTACATCCTTTCCAACTACAATGCCTTCAACTTGATTAAATTCTGCAAGGTGTTTGTAGCTGACCTTTTCGTTTCGAAAAACTCTTCCTAAAGAAAAAATTCTTGCTTCATTAGGTTTGTTATCGGCAAGATACTTTATTGTAACAGATGTAGTATGAGTTCGTAACACCATTTTTTTTGCTTCTTCAATACTCCAGTTGTAACCCCAACCCTTCTTATGAGAACGTGAGACCTGTTGAATCTGTGTGGGATTTGCAAACTTTGTAGCTTTCATGTTTTTAAGGTAAAAGGTATCTTGCATCTCTCTTGCTGGATGATCTTGTGGTGTAAAGAGTGCATCAAAGTTCCAGAAACTTGATTGGGAAAGATTCCCAACTACTTCAGAAAATCCTAGACTAACAAAAGTTTCCCGTATTTCATTAATTACATCTTTTAGAGGATGAATTCTTGCGACAACAGTATCAGGCACTTTAGCTTCAACATCTATTGCTCCGGAGGCAGAAGTTTCCGTATCAATATTTTTAGCCTTTTCAGTAAGAGAAATGGTTTTGGAACTTTCTGTTTTGGTAATAATAAATTCTGGTCTTTTGTTCAAAGACGTGAGAGTATCTTTATTCTTAATTTCTTCGAGTGGAATTATTTTTTCTCCAATAATTTTAATGAGTTCTTCTTCAGGAAATGATTCTGGAAAAGCATCCTTTAGTGAAATTTTGTTTGAAGTTTCGTCTTTTTCAATCTGAATCCATCCATTTTTTTTAGCATTTGCTATTGCAGCGTTAAATTCTGGAGGAGGTAACTTTTCTTGAATTTCTTTGAAGGATCTTGGGTTATTTTTAATTAGTTCAAGTAATTTTCTTTCAGGTAATCCACTTTTTGATGCTTCAAGACCTTTTTGACCAAGACTAACAAAAGTTTTTTGGGATTCTTTAATGTCAGCAAGTCCTTTGAGTCGGAGCCATTCCATTCCTCGTCTAACCTGATCAATTGAAAGTTTTGTTTTTTCAACAAGTTCTTCTGTTGTTTGAGTTGGGTTTTTTTGTAATGATTTTATGATTTGCTTTTCTATTGGATGAAGAACTTGCGACAACAGCAAAAAGTCCTAAAAAGACTTTTTAAACCTTAACCTAATTCAGACTTGAATGCCATCTGATGATTTTATTGTTACACCTTGGCATGTTGAAGGTGAAATCGATTATGATAAGTTGATTAAACGATTTGGGACTCAGAAGATTTCTCCTCAGCTGATAGATCGGATAAAAAAAACTACTGGCGATGTTCATTTCATGTTGAGAAGAGGTGTCTTCTTCTCACATAGAGATATGAATGTGATTTTAGATGAGTATGAAAAGGGTAACAAATTTTTCCTTTACACTGGTCGTGGGCCTTCTGGACATACTCATATTGGCCACCTAGTGCCTTGGGTTTTTGCAAAGTGGCTTCAAGAAAAATTTGGAACAAACATGTATTTTCAGCTAACAGATGACGAAAAATTCTTTTCAAAACAAAATATGACATTGGAAGAAACAAAAAAGTATGCTTTTGAAAATGCACTTGATTTTATTGCACTAGGATTCAAACCAGAAAATACCAAGATAATTATTGATACAGAAAATATTAAAACCCTTTATCCAATTGCAGCTCAGGTAGCAAAAAAAATCAATTTCTCAAATACTAAAGCAGTTTTTGGGTTTTCAAACGATACTAATGTTGGAATGATTTTTTACACATCAATGCAATCTGCACCTTGTTTCATTGAAGACAAACCTGTCCTCATTCCACTTGGGGTTGATCAAGATCCTCATTTTAGAATTACAAGAGATGTTGCGCCCCGAATTGGAAAACTAAAACCTGCACTAATTCACAACATAATGATTCCAGCTCTGCAGGGACCTGGTGGAAAAATGTCAGCGTCTGATGAAAATACTACAATCTATACAACTGATTCAGCAGAGGAAGTAAAAAAGAAGATTAACAAATATGCGTTTTCTGGGGGTCAACCAGATATTGAAGAACATAGGAAAAAAGGTGGAAACCCAGACATTGATGTTTCCTATCAATATCTTAGAATTTTCTTTGAGCAAGATGATAACAAGTTAAAACAAATCTATGATGACTACAAATCTGGCAAATTGCTTTCAGGGGAGCTAAAAGCAATTCTCATAGAAAAAATAAATGAATTTCTAAAAACTCATCAGGAAAAAAGAGAAAAGGCTAGAGACAAAATTAATGATTTTCTGTTTGAAAATTCATGAAAAAAAAATTTGCTTGTCTTGACAAAAATGAGGCTCAAAAGCTCGCAAGTATGATTTTCATCAAGGATGGAAAGGAAACTTTTATCACCGAAATCTTAAACGTTATTGATAATGAGATTGTTGTGTTGTTAAAGGATAAATCAGCACATAGTGTCCTGCTAAAAGATAACAAAGAAGTAGAATCATTTGTTGACTTTATTCAATCAGTTATTGAAAAACAACACAAAGTTGAAGACACTACAATACTAGAAAATCAAGTAGAAATTACCAAGAAATAAAATTAAACCAAAGACTTGTCCATTTCTGAACCCATAATTTCCTGAACTTTTAGAAAATAAAGTCTTGTTGAGTACGGCATGTTATCTAGATTATTTTCTATTGCAACCATTAGGTATCTAACCGCTCTTTTTGAAATATCAATATTGAATTTCATTGGAAGAATTGGATCTTGTTTTACGTTAATTTTATCCACCAACCATGGAGGTGCCATCTCTTTTGTTTCAGCAATTATTTTTTTGTACCAAAAATCAAGATTTTCTGGATAAAGACCTTCCTTTAGGTTAGTAACATCATTACCCAGTTTTTTTAACATATGATTTACGATTGTCAATATCTGCTAGTTGGAATTTTTTGTTTTATTCGAATTACTCAAAGATAGAGAATATACTTGTCAATTCATGACAAGTTTCCTTCCTCGTCAATCTCAGAATTCCTTATCCTAGTCGTAGAAATTCTACTTCCATCTTTTGCTAAAACCATTGGTACAATGATTATTTCAACTGGTGATAGATTTTTTTCTGCTCTCAGACTGTTGAGGAGTTTTCCCTTACTACTTGTTTCTTCACTTGCTACAAGGGCTTGGACATTTCCTTCAAGAACTGCTGGTCCAAAATTATTATCAAGTTTGCTGATTCGGTATGACGAGTGTGGAAAGTTTTTCTTTAAAAAAGACTCAAGGACCTCATGCCTTTTTGAATAGTTATTTTTACATTTTTTTCTAATGTTTTTTAACATTTCATCACTTGTTAGCCCAATGATCACCTTTGAAGAAATTGAAAATGATTTGGCAAGTAATTCAAAATGTCCCTTATGAATAATATCAAATGTTCCTCCAGTTGCGACCAAATCAAATTTTGCCATGATTTTGTATATAGTTAATTTAAAATAAATTTTTTAGGTTACAAGAATCAGTGTGATGGGGCCTTTTGAAGCAAGTGGTGCTGCAGTTAGATCCCAAACGTAGGTTTCAGCAAAATACAATCCATTGTTCTCAGGAGTCCATTCGATCATTGGTATTTGGGTTCCACCTGTTTGGAATACTCCTTCAGATTTTCCAATGAATTCAACAAACGATTTAGTTTCATCATTAATTTCTACTGAT
>JAZGIF010000068.1:0-2184 GCA_036481835.1 Nitrosopumilaceae archaeon | reverse complement strand
GTGTACATAAAGTCAGCTATCATTCGTACTGGTTCATCAGGACTAATGGTGTAAAGGGGAGATGACATTATCATCCTGACTGGAGTAGTCGGATTATATGCATGTGCAACTACCTTTATTGCAAAATCTCTATCTGTAACTATGCCAACTGGAGCGTTTTTTTCTGTAACTAATATTGCCCCTACTTTGGAATCTTCCATCATTTTTGCAGAATCAGCTACGGTAGTATCTACATCAACTGTGATAATTGACTTTGTCATGATATCCTTGACGGAAATTTGCCTGGCATCCTGTTCCATTATTCTCACAATGGAATTGTTCTTTAAACTATATGATACAGCAAGTAAAATATCACACTTGAAAATCAGACCAGAAAATCAATGTCTCGTTTGAAATTCAAAAATGTCGAATTTGAACTATGGTAAATCAGAAATTTAGAATAATTTTCCTTTAATTTTTCTAATGCTTTGTTTTTTACGTTTGCCTGTTTTGTTCTGTGTCATCTCTCGAAGTAATTTTTGTCCAATTGATTCGCAAATTTTTGATAGATTCCATCCCGTATCCTTATAGGAGAATCTTTTACGTTGAGTTTTGATTAGAACAGAAACTTCGTAGGTGCGTCTTTTTCCACTAATGTTGAGTGGCTTTACCACTATTCTAGCCTCGTGAATCTTTGAAATTCCCTTTTGAATCCTTTTTAAAACATCGCTGAACTTTTTGGTAACTAGTTCGACATTTGGTTCATCTTTGGGCAACCCAACTACAAAAAGAGGAATACTGTCATCGGCACTCATAGTTTCTTATCTGGATAACTAACCATATTAACCAAAGGATGAAATTTTAAATAAAAACAAGCGTCGATTATCAAATTTGAAAGATAACAGAGGGGAAAACGAGAACGCATAAACGTGTTATACCATAGTACTACACGATGAGTTAATACCCTACGTTCCCGTCATTTGGTTGAATTTTATTTCAACCAAAATTACTACGTAAAACTTGCAAATAAAAAGCTAAGATGATTTTCAGAAATGATAATTATATGATTATCAGCATTGATTTGGGTGCTTGTCTCTTAAGTATAATAATTTTGTAGCAGTGTAAATGAAAACAAATCTTCCAGAACCTGCATATCAGCTATGCAATTGTAAAAAATGTAACAACTGCATTTTCAGGGCAGAATTAGAAGGTGTTTGTCTTGCTTGTAAAAATGGTGTTCATCAAGATTAATAGTCGTGTTCGCTAAAATCAGATCCTAGAGCAATTGTAGCAATTACTGTGGTTTCAGTTACCTGACATTTGAGTTCCTTGTCTGGTACAAACTTTTGAAATATTTCCTTTAGTAGCTGTTCAGTGAATCGAGACCACTTTATGCCAAGCTCATGTTGGATGATATAATGATGTAAACTCCCCTCTATTCTATGATCAGATTTCATCCCAGTTGCCCTCATGTAATCTTCTAGGAGTTCAATACATCTTTGCAGATCATATCCTCCCTTCATGAACATGACTGCATCTTTTATCATAGGAAGAACGACTTTGATTACCTCATCGATTTGTTTGTCATCCATATCACTACCTAATGCATCCAAGATTGCCAGGGGAACTGGAATAACTCCAATTTTACCTGCAAACTTGTCCCATTGAATATATTTTTCAAGAATCTGTTTTACCAAAACATTTTGAGAAATGTTCTGTCGTGAGGCTTCTGTTTCAAGCTCATCTACTATCTTTTCAGGAAGTCTGTAAGTTATACTACGAGTCTTTTCTTTTTTGAAATATCTTGGATTTCGTGCAGAGGTTGCCAATGTTGTATGGTACAGTAGATCTATGATATTAATCGATCATACTATGCCTTTGCGAGATTGCCTTCAAGCAATCCTTTGCCAATGTGGATGCCGTCTATATGACTAGACATCTCCTGTTTGTTCTCAAACAAAGACATACAATAAGGACACTTAATTTTATCGGGAATTTCAAGCTCTGGTAGAGGAACATCATATTCGCTCATGTTTCCAACTAAAGCTTTTCTTGAGATTATGCCAATAGGTCTATCATCGTTTGTTACAACTAGTCTACGGATGTCATTTTTTTCCATAATGGCTATTGCTTCTCTAACTTTTGCATCCTTGTGAATTTTGATAATTGGTTTAGTTGCTATTACTCCAATTGTTGTTTTGGATG
>JAZGIF010000067.1:0-3150 GCA_036481835.1 Nitrosopumilaceae archaeon | reverse complement strand
ACTCCTGCAATTACTAATCCTATGACGAGATTATTTTTTGGGGTCATTGGTTTTTGAATAATTCCATTATTTCATTCTGAGACATATTTCCGGTTTGAAAATCAACAATTTTTTCTCCTTCAACTCCAATTTCTAAAATTTTTTGACCTTCTTTAATTACTGCAACTCTATTTGCGTATTCTAATCCTAATTGGATGTCGTGATGAACCATGACTGCTGTAAGATTAAACTTGTGTTGGGCATCTGCCACTAGATCCATTATTTCTCTAGCAGTAACATGATCAAGCTCTGATACGATTTCATCTGCAAGCAGAACAATAGGTTTTTGCATAAGAGCTCTTGCGATGGCAACTCGTCTTTTTTCTCCACCACTCAGCATGTATGCTTTTCTTTCTTCTTTTCCATTCAAGCCCACAAGTTTTAGAATATTTTCTGCTTCATGAATTTCTTTTTCCGGAAATGATTTGAAAAATGATTTTAATTTACTAATTCTTGGTAATGCACCAATTAAGATATTATCCATGACAGAAATATTTTTGACCAAACCTAAGTTTTGAGGGATATAACCAATTTTGGACATTATTTTTTTGAAAGTTTTATTTTTTGGATCTGGAGTTTGATAATCAAACTTTACTTGGCCTTTACTTGAAATCAGCATTCCATTAATGAGTTTGAGTAAAGTAGATTTTCCAGATCCTGATTGACCAACTATAGCATAATTTGTTCCGCGGTCAATTGATAATGTAATTTCTTTTAAAATGTAATTTTTTGCATCATAAGATACCCACACATTATTCATTTGTATTATTGATTTAGTTGAAATAGTAGGAATCTCAGAAACTGATTGTAACGTTATAGAAGAATTTAGCAAAATGATTTCTCATCTATTTTTTGATATTGTGTTTATCCAATATTTTTTGGTCTAAACCAGTAAGTGAATCTATGAAAGTTCCAAATTCTCCTATATGCATCGTAGTAGTTGTTGGAAGTAATGCTTCTGCACCGTAAATATCAAGTAAGATTTGATTGTGTTCGTCTTCATTTAATCCCAACATTGCTTCAACAAGCAGATTCTTAGTTGATTCAGACATTTCTTCGCGTACTACAAAAACATGTGAGGGAACAGGACCAATTGTTTCTACAACTCTTAACTTACTTTGCTGATCATGCGTGAGATATTTTTGTGGAGCTATATCTGAACCAAATGCTACATCGACATTATCGTTTAATAGTAACTCTAAAGCGGCTTTATATCCACCAGCAAAAGTATATGCTTCAAAACTATCAGCCAATGCAGCTTCAAGTGCAATTAAATCATTGCCTTGAATTTGTATTAGGCCATTTGCAACCAATGTTCCCATTGGTCTTATGAAGCCTGAAGAGCCTGTAATGCTAGTAAAAGCAACTTTTTTGCCAATTGTGTCTTCAAGTGAATGAATAGAATCGTTATCTGCTTTCGCCCAAACTGTAGCTTGATAATTTACTTTTCCTTGAACAACTTCAGACAATACTACTTCGGCACCAGATCTTTGATTAGCAATCCAACCAGGACCAGTATCCATAAATGCAGCATCAATATGCCCAAATCGTAATCCTTCAATTATGGATTCATAATTAGTTGGCACTACAATGTTAACATCTGTTCCTAACTTATTTTCCAAATATTTTTCTAATTTTTCAGCATTTGGTGTTAATTCTTCTGCTTTTTCAGTTGGAATGAACCCAATAGTTAATTCTTCAACATTAGTATTTGATACCGAAATGCCAGGAACTTGAATTATTCCGCTTCCAATAAGAAACTCCATTGCATTGATAAATTCAATGTCAGAAATTTCTCCCCTAGCCCAAAAACCTGCAGTATTTTTTATCCATTCAGGAACTGTATCCGACTGCGCGGTAACAGTCAGAGGTATTGCTAAAGATAGAAATATCAAAACTAAAAATACAGAAACTATTTTTTTGTAATTCATCATAATATAGTTAGGGTTACCTAACATTATTTAAACGCGAATCTCATTCTAAAGTTTTATTCTATGAGATTAGAATCAGATTATGTTTTTAGTTGGTTTGATTGAATAATATGTCTTGTTTTTTCATTGTTTGGATACAAGTTTAACACTGGTTCTATGCCTCTGATGAGAATTTCAACCTGACCAATTCTACTTTTGTACTTTTTAATTTTTTTTCCTTCCGAAGAAATTACGAATTTATCAACATTAACTAAGGCTAGATCCTCCAGATGAGATAATGTTTTGTATACATTTGATACAGATATTTTCAACTCTTCAGAAATTTGTGTTGCATCTTTGGCCTGGGTTAATATTGAGAAAAGTACCGCTCTTGAACAAACATTAGCCAATGATTCAATGATTTTTTGATTAATGTTGTATTCGTTTATTTGAATTATGTTAGGATTCGACATCTCCATTATCTCAATTTTAATTAGGAATAAGAATCAAAGATGGTTCTGGTTTTTTTATGCTAATGTCAGCTTTACTAATTCTGCTTCTATATACTTTGAATTTTCTTCCTTTATCAGAAATCAACCATTTTTCTACTTCAATAAGGGTCAATTCTTCAAGATCAATTAATTTTTTGTAGACAGAGCTTAATGGTATATGATGTTTTTCTGAAAGTTCCGAAGCTGTTCTTCCTTTTTTAATTATTGAAAAAAGAATTGTTCTTGATTCTGCATCAGCTAAAGCTTCAATTACTTTTTGAGTAATGTCGTATTTTTTTAATTGAGGTAAAGTAAGTTTTCTGGGCAAATCTTCTTAAAATTTCTTTATTTGTTATTTAAACTAAATGAATTCATTCTCATTCTCTGTTTCTAGAACAAGGCTAGCGTTTTTAAATTAGTAAATTTCTTTTTTAATAGTTTTAAGAGGCTGGAATTTTTGCCAAAGGCTACCAATTATAATTGCAAGGCTAATCCAATAAATTGAAACAGCTACAACAGACATTGCTCTAAATCCATTTACTAAATCCAATGGAGCTGTAACTTCGTCGGGATTAGGAGGCATTATGATAAATGCCATGCTGATAAAAATTCCATAGCCTATCAATGAAAGAATCTTTTTGCTTTTTGGTAATTTTTTGTATAATTGGTAAAATGCTAATGCTCCAAAACCAGAAATTGCAATAAATGAA
>JAZGIF010000066.1:0-4205 GCA_036481835.1 Nitrosopumilaceae archaeon | reverse complement strand
CCTTTTTGCTGAAGAGCACTTTCTTTTAGAACTAATACAGGTCCTTGTGGAGTTTGTTGAATTGAAGCCATTAAGTTTCGATTGAAATGCAATCGAAGCCCCTTTTTAAGATTTCTTACTTGAAAGGAGGGATGTAGGATCTTGTTTTGATATCAACTATTCCGCCAAATAAAATCCTAATAGCAGGCAATGCAAGAAAAGGTAAAAATAGCGGGATCAAATGGGGATTTTGAAATTTACAACCTGAATCTAGGATTGTGGAATTAACATCTTGAAAGTTTTGAGAAACTTTTTCAAATGAATCTGTAGAAATTATTCCAGCCATTTTCAATGGCAAACTTGCAAGGATTTTTCCATTTTTTACCACTGTCATTCCGCCTTGAAATTTTAACAAATGATTTGCAGCAAGTTGCATGTCCTCTTCATTTGAACCAATTACTATCATATCATTTTCATGAAAACTCCAAGTTGATGCAAACGCCCCAATTTGTGGGCCAAAATTTTTCAAAAAGCCAATTGCTCGCTTGCCAGAACCGTATGTTCTATCAAATGCTGCAACCTTCCAAACATCTTTGTCCACAGAGGCACAGACATTCCCATCTTTGACCCCAAGTTCCTCTTCATCTTTTTTGGTAATAATTTCTGATATCATATGAATCAGGTTTGCAGTAACTGATTTTGATTTTGATTTTATTATGAAATCTTTTGCGGATAATTTTTTTAGTTTTACAGTCTTTGTAAGCCATTTAGGAACAGGTTTTTTGTTGATTTTAACTACAAGGGTTCCATTTGAAACAACCAGTTTTCCACCAACAAACACCTTGTTAGGTTTCATGGTAGTTAGATAATCAAAAACCAAAATGTCAGCTATTTTGCCGGGAGCAATTCCTCCAAGATCCTTTCCCATATTATAATAATCAAAACAGTTCTTTGATGCAATTGTAACTGCATCTACAGGATCTAGTCCTAACTTGATAGACTCTCTAACACAATGATCAATATGTCCATATTTAGAAAGATCTAATGGGTCTACACCGTCAGAACAGAACATTAATCGGTTAGTAAATAGTCCTTTTGACATTACTTGAGGAAGAATTTCCTTCAAATCTCTTCTAATAGAACCTTCACGTATCATAATCCACATACCAAGTCGTAATCGTTCTAGCACTTGATCAAAGTTAATTGGTTCGTGGCATGAAAGAATTCCAGATGAAACATATGCATTGAGTTTTTTTCCTGATGCGCCTGCGGTATGACCATTGATTATACAATCATTATCTAACATTGTTTGAAGTGTCTTCATGGTTTTTGAATCTCGTGTAGTTACTTTGGTCCATGAAAATACTTCACCAAGACCAACAACATTTGATAATTTTATTGCCAATTTCTCTTGTGATGCAGAAAGTGCTTTTCCATGACTAAATTTTCTATCTACAGGTAGTCCTCCCGGTATTACATTGAAGATTCGAATTGGTAAACCTGAACAAAGTTTTACGAATTCTTGAAAACCTCGATAACCACATACACTTACAATATCAATCGGATCAGAAAAAAGAGAAGTTACTCCACAAAGAAGAGATTTTTTTGCAAGCTCTGATGGCAAAATAAACTGATCAATGTGAACATGAGGATCTGCAAAACCTGGAGTGATATATTTTCCTTCTAAATCAATTACTGTTGTGCTAGGTCCTACTGTATGTGAAGAATCTTCCCCAACGTAAGCAATTCTTTGTTTTGAAATAGAGATATCTATCTTTGATAAAATTTCTCTAGAGTAAACGTTTACAAGCGAACAATTTTTGAGAACCAAATCTGCGGATTTATCACCCATTGCCACTGAATTGAGAGAACCGATTACAGAAGAAAGATGATTTTGCATAAAAGAAATTTGTTTTCGGAACCTATTATAGATTCAAAGCGATGTTTAAATTACCGACTAGGCTGGCAATTTTTATGAACATACCCAAAGAAGTTAACAGGTATTGTCCAAAGTGTAACAAACATACCAAGCAGAAAATTTCTACTTACAAAGCAGGAAAACGAAGGGGTTCTGCTATAGGGGAAAGAAGACACGCTGAGGACAAAAAAGGGTATGGTGGACAAAAATTCCCAAAACTTGCAAAACCTGCCAAAACCACAAAAAAGTGGACACCAATATTGACGTGCACTGTGTGCAAAAAGAAATTCAATAAGCGTGGTATAAGAATTCGAAAGATAGAGTTGGTTGCACATTGAAAAAGGAACACATTCTAATTCCTGAACCTAGCAGTAAGTTCCAAAAAGTCAGTTGTAGTGAATGTAAAGAAGAAAATATTGTGTACTCACATGCATCATCAAAAATTACATGCAAGTCATGCGGAAATGTGATTGCAGAGCCAACTGGTTCTGTAGCAAATATTCATGGAAAAGTTTTAGGAAGTGTCGAGTAACCTATAATCTTCTATTGTATTCATGTTAAAAGCAATTCTTTTGTCATTAAGAATATGAAAAATTTCTTCAACTGAATCTAAGTTATTGATTTCTTTTGCATTAACTAGTGATATTCCTGTAAAACAACATTCTTTGTTTTGAAAGGTAGTTGTAAATTCTGATTTTAAACCAAGGGTTATGAGAAAATCTTTTGTTACTAGGTAGCTTGTCCAAAGGCTATCAGAATTTTTTTCTTTTACAATGGTTGAAACTATATCTTCATCAAAAAGTGGAAGATCTCCAGGCACTATGAAAACTTCTTCATTAACGGTTTGTAAAAATGAATTCAAGTCAACGACAAATCCTTCACCTGGTGTCTCAAAGATGTCAATTCCAGCATTTTGAAGCATTTCTTTTGTTTTAGGTGAATGGGGACTAGTTGCAGCGATGATTTTTGAAAAACATTCAGAGTTTTGTAAAGCAAAAACTACGTGTAAAATGGTAGGATGAATGTGTTTTAGTAGAAGTTTTTCATCGGATATATTCATCCTACTTCCTTTACCACCTGCCATCACTAACCCAATCATATCGATACAAAAACAATGAGAGATGACAATCTGGTTAGTTCATTTGTTGCACCTAAAACATCTCCAGTAATTCCACCAAAACTTCTAGTTGAAATTACTAAAATAAAGAATGTAATTGAAATAGCTACTGCAAAAGCAATTGCCCCAATTGTACCCCCTAAAACAATCACTGGAATGATAGTAATTGCACTAGCCAAAAACAATCTTTTCTTATCCTTCATAATTTGTACAAAAGGAGAATTAGAACCAGTAATTGCTGATTTGCCTAGGGCTGCTTGTAAAACCATAGCAAACTTTGCTAAAATTTCACTAAGTAAAATTGCTGTAAATAGCTGAAATCCTTGCATTAATGAAAGTGCCAGAATCATTCCAACAACATAAAGTACAATTGATACAATGCCTGCTGTGCCAGTTGAAACATCTTTCATAGATTTTAATTTTTTTTCTTTATTTCCTTTAGTCATCAAACCATCTGCAAAGTCTGCAAGTCCATCGGTGTGATGAATTCCAGTAATTATTGCAAGTCCTGCAACAACTAGTAGTGCAACAATTAATGGCTCTAAAAATAATGAAAGACCGAGTGCAAATGAACCTATAATTAGTCCAATTAAAACTCCAACGATTGGAAAAATGTACATGTATTTAGCAACAGTTTCTAAATTAGAATTAGTTCCTGGAATTATAGTCAAAAATGTAAACACTGAACCGATTTCTTTAAGCATGAATCCACCAACCTAAGTAAGATAATGTAATAATTACTGGAATCGTAAAAATGCAACTAAAAAGAATTGATGTAACTTTCATCATTTTGATTGCAGAAGTAACGTGAGACTTTGTCAACTCTAAATCACCATTACCAATTGTATAGTGATTTATTTTTTCAAATTTTGTTCCAAGTGCGCCAGCTAGTGCAGCCATTGGATAACCTGAATTGGGACTTTCTGGTTTTAGTCCATCTCTTTTCAATATTTGATAAGAGCTTACCCAATCATTTCTTAAAATTAATGCACTCAAGATCATTATTAGACCTGTGATTCTTGCAGGCAAATAGTTTAGAATTTTATCACAGTTTGCTCCAAACCAGCCTACATTTTTGAAAATAGGAGTTTTGTATCCGATCATAGAGTCAATTGTGTTTATTGCTCTGTACACAAATGCGCCTATAAGACCAAAAATTGCAAAGTAGAATAGAGGCCCCGTGATTCCATC
>JAZGIF010000065.1:0-4559 GCA_036481835.1 Nitrosopumilaceae archaeon | reverse complement strand
GATCTCATGGCCTGTGTTGCATCTCTATCTCTTGGATTATCAAGTGATGAAATTTCTTCTTCCCATTGTTGTCTATCTTCGTTCAGTTGTGTAGCAAGAGAAAGTACATGTTCGCTTTGTTGCTGCATTGTTTTAAGCTCTGCTTGAATTCTTTCTACATCTGGCATTTCATCCTCAGTTATCTGAGAATCAGAAATGTATTGTTGCAGTTCATCATATGCCTGTATAATTTCTCTTTGAAGTGATTCATTCCAAGTCATCAAGGCAGCTGCTTTTGCATGAGGTGGTAAAACCTTAAGGCTTGCCCAGCCTGTTTGTTCAGATCTTGCAGGAGCAGAAGGTGATAATTCTCCTCCTCTAGCTGGAATTCCATTTTCAGTTTCCATTTTGCTTTTAGCTAGTTTTTCTTGCATCTGAATCGTTTTGTCCAAAGTGAGAATTCTTGCGTCGAGGTTTGGATCATCAAATGGGAAAAAATCTGGTTTTGTTACCATGGGAGTGGCATCTTGTGGAAGAATTGGCGATTCTGGTATTGCAGTTTCTTTCTCAAAAGCGGCTTTTCCACCGGGTACTTCAGAACAAAGTCGGTCACCGCATACTATGTTATTGTTTGCAGAACCGTAGGATTTTGCTCCAACACGACCAGGTGCATTTTCTCCTTGACTTTTGGTTCCATCAGCATCAGTAGGGTAATTATCAGATATAGCTACCGTCAACATAGGTAGGACTGCTAATAATCCTAGATAGGTTACAATTTTTCTCATTACTGGAATCATTTTATTATTACTAATAACAATGTTCCAAAATTTTAGGAGGGCCTTCGAGGGGAATCGAACTCCTGCCCGGGGATCCACAGTCCCCTATACTACCACTATACTACGAAGGCCACGAAAACGAATGTCATTACATCCAGTAATAATCTTTATTAGATTTCGAACTTTTTTTAATTTGAAAATTAGCCTTTAAGTTTATTATTATCTATTCGTCAACTTTGCATATGGAGCATAAGGGCTGGTGGATTGGAATGGCAATTGCAGTCGCAGTAGTTTGGATTGGGGTTAACAATCTATTTCCATTCAAATAGAAAATATTCTATATAGTAACTTCGTTCCTCCAAAATTTTTAATCACCTTTAAATTTGTAAAAAAATCAAAAAATTTGATTTGAAAAAAGACTTTATTACAAGTAAATTACGATCCGGGAAAAAACAAGGTTTTGATAGCGAAGCTAATCATCGTAATGTTGAAACAATTGACGGAGAAAAATTTTCGTGGATTGATCTTCAAAATCCTGATCGTAAAGATGTAGAAGAACTTGCAACAAAATACAATCTTAACGCATTAAACGTTGAAGACTGTATGACAAAATTTGAACTTCCAAAATTAGATAAATATGATGACCATATTTTTCTGACACTACATTTTCCTCCACTAAACCCCATCAAGGGAATGCCAAGATTTAGTCAGTTGTCTGTTTTTATGGGAAGTAATTATCTGATTACAATTCATCAGGGAGACCTAAAGCCCTTAGTTGACATGGTACAGGTTTGTAAAGAAAATAGTGATCCTCAACGAAAACAGCGTCTAATGGGAAAATCAACTGGATTTTTAATTCATGAAATAATTGACGTTTTGGTAGATGATTTGCTCCACACATTAAGAAAAATAGTTGGAAATTTGGATGACATTGAGGATAGTGTTTTTGATGTAAAAAAATCAGCTGCTAAAAAAATTTCTTTACTTAGAAGAGAGGTTACCACTTTACAAAGAATTGTAAATCCCCTAAAAAGGATAGTTTTGGAAACTGCTGAAAACATCAAACGAATTTCAAAAACAGAAGAAGACCTTACTCTATACTTTGATGACGTTATTGACCATGTAGACAAAGTAATTGAAACCCTTGGAGAATCAAGAGAAACAATGGAAATATACAAAGATACGGATTTCATGTTAAGCACAGAAAAATCAAATAAAATTCTTGCAATACTAACTATTGTTTTAACACTTGCCATCCCAGCTACAATTATTGGAACATTTTATGGCATGAATGTTTATTTACCTGGTGGAATCGAAACCGGAGAAGCTGCTGGAATAACTGATTACACACCTTTTATTGTAATTATGATAGCTTCTGGGATTCCTGCTTTGATTATGTTCCTGTATTTCAAGCGACTTGGATGGGTTGGAACTTGACTCTAATTAGAAAAAGTTGATGAACCCAAGTACATATTTAATTAATCACAGGAATTTGTAATATCATGAGTTGTTCTGGAGAATCGGTTGAAGCAGAAGACCAGCTAATTCAGATAAAACCTGGAATGCTACAGGCATTAAAAAAAGCAAAGTATGGTGTAGCCGATCACTCTACTGTTGATTTATGTCATTATACAAAAAAATCATTCAGAAATGAAGGTGATTGTTACAAACACAAGTTTTATGGAATTTCTACTCACAGATGTATGGAATTTTCACCTGCAGGCATGCATTGTGAGAACCGTTGTGTGTATTGCTGGAGACCTATGGAATTTTATGATTCTATGAAAATGGAGCCAGAAAAAGTAGCTGAACCGGAGGAAATTGTAACAAAACTAATGCAAGAACGTCGTAAATTGATTGTTGGCCATTATGGAGATTCAAGGAATGACAAAAATAAGATTGATGAATCACTAATACCCCATCATTACGCAATTTCCCTTTCAGGTGAGCCAACAATGTATCCCAAACTTCCTGGCCTCATTAAATATCTGAAATCCCTTCAAACTACAAAATCGATATTTCTTGTTACCAATGGACAAGAACCTGAAATGTTACAAAAACTTGCTGATGAAGATGCATTACCTACACAGTTGTATCTTTCTACAAACGCAGCTAATTACGAATCATTTATGAGAGTTAACAGACCAAAGTACAAGGATTCATGGGAACGATGGAACACTTCACTCAAAATGTTATCAAAATTGAATACTAGAACTGTACTTCGAATAACCTTAATTAGAGATTACAATGATCAAGATGAAATCATTCCTGCCTATTCATCACTTCTGAGAGAATCAAATGCACATTTTATCGAGGTAAAATCCTACATGCACGTTGGACGCTCAACCAACAGACTAGAACACTCTAACATGCTTGAAATGGATGAGATTAGACATTTTGCAGAAAAACTTGCAAAACAAAGTGGAATTTTTTCAAAGATGGATGAGAGTGTTATATCAAGAATTGTAGTTTTACAAAATCAAAAACGATTTATCGATCGCTTGATACCCTCTTACGTACAAACCAATTAGAAAATTTCTTCAGTGCTTTGTATCTGTGTGAAATTTCATTTTTGTTCCGTATCATAGCATAGGTTTCATTTTTTCCATCAGGAATGAAAATTGGATCATAACCCCACCCTTTACCTCTAGGATTTTTTGAAATTTTTCCTTTTACATTTGCTTTAAATAAAATAATGTTATTTTTTTTATTGCAAAAAGCAATTACTGATTGAAAAACAGCGTTTCTTTGGGTCTTTACAAGTTTTAAAATTCCTTTATTTCCAACTGTATTAAAAACAAACGATGAATATGGTCCTGGAAATCCGTTTAGTGATTCAATAAAAAGACCGTCATCTTCAACAATAACTGGTTTTTTACATTTGTTAAAAGCATCTGCTGCTTTTTTTGTAGCAATTTTTTCAAGAGAGTTTGCTTGGATTTCTTGTAATTGACTTTTAAAAAAATGTAATTTTATTTGGTTATTTGAGAGAATTTTTTTTGCTTCTCTGAATTTGTTTCTATTAGAAGAGGCAAACAAAACATCAAACGACTTTGGCATATCTCCCCCGACTTTCTATATCTAAAACTAAATTAGATACTTTGTTAAATTGTGAAGACCCAACTACTGCTTTGTATCCGTTCAAGAAATTTTTCCAAGCCTTTTTCATGATTCCAGCATGTGCACTATTCAGTATTTCTTTGAATAATCTCAAATCTACAGCATGATCTTCAGATTTTGTAGTTTTATTTGCCAGACCAAAATCGATTGTAAAAATTTTCCCATTTGCTACAATAAAATTTGAAGTTGTCAAGTCACCGTGCATAATTCCATTTTTATGTAGAGTGCCAACAATCTTACCAACTTTTTTACAAGAATTAATTAATTTAAGATCTGGAAGATCATGGAGAATAGTTCCGTGAATATATTGCATAATTATTGAACAGTTTTTCATATTAATCTGATACACCAAGGGCGTACTAACACCAAAAGACTTTACTTTTGATATTATCTGAGCTTCTCTAAGTGTTCTCTGTTTTCTGATTCTACTATCTAATTGTAAATTACGATATTTTTTTTTCTTTCTAATCTTAATGATTGCTTTTTGATTATTCCATTTTGAAAAATAAAGATCACCTTCTGCCCCTTTTTTTATTAATTTCATTACAAGAATTAGTAAAATATTATAATTTAGAGATTAGCCTGAAGGGATTACTTTTTATCAACAAAATATAAGATTAGAATGAGAGAAACATGAGGGCTTCTAAACGATTACCAAAAATAGGCACGTTTGATGGTGCAGGG
>JAZGIF010000064.1:0-4131 GCA_036481835.1 Nitrosopumilaceae archaeon | reverse complement strand
TAGTTTCTTTTGGTTTTTCTGGTTTAGTTTCTTTTGGTTTTTCTGGTTTAGTTTCCTTTGGTTTTTCTGGTTTAGCTTCTTTTGGTTTTTCTGGTTTAGTTTCTTTTGGTTTTTCTGGTTTAGCTTCTTTTGGTGTTGATTTTGGTTTTTTACCTTCTAGTGTTGTTTTACGCCAATGATCATCAGTATTAAGACCAGTAACTAAAATATTTGAGGCAGGAATGTACACATCAATTTTTTCTCCTTTTAATTTTTCTCGTTTTATTCCCTCAATAGCAACACTATTTTTCATAATAGATACCTTTGTCACTTTGCCATCAATTCCATTGTATTCTCCCCGGATCACTTTAACAGAATCACCAATTACTACACGGACACTTCGTCTTCCATATTTTTTACGAATCTCTTTTGATAAATTACTACCGGATTGTTTGCTTTTTACAGCATAAGGTGCACGATAGATTTGTTGATTTCTAACTTTTGTCGGTTTCATTTTATACCACCATAGAAGCCAAGTTAGCAATCCTTGGCCATTTTTCAGAAGCTTCTGCAGCAACTGGACCTTTAATGTCAGTTCCTTTAATTTCTCCTTCAGGAGTAACTAGAACAGCGGCATTATCCTCAAACACAACTCTTACTCCGTTTAATCTTCTAATTGGATATTTTTGTCTAACTACTACAGCGCCGTGAACTTGTTTTCTTAATTCTGCAGGGCCTTTTTTTACTACAACATTAACATAATCCCCAACCGCAGCTGCAGGCAATCTAGATGCTCTTGTTTTGAGTTTATGTACCATCACGATTTCTAAAATTTTTGCTCCTGAATTATCTGCACATTTAATTTGGGCACCAACTGGCAAAACTCTAGTAATATATGGTATAAACTCCTCTACTCCTTTTGTTTTTCCACGACTCCTTCCTTGTGACATTATTTCTTAACCTCTACAACAACAAATGAAACAGATTTTGCAACTGGCCTGCATTCTGCTGATAAAACCAAATCTCCTTCTTCAACATCTATGCAGGATGGCTTGTAAGCATGAATTGTGTTTTTGCTTCTTGCATATCGTTTGAACTTGGTAAAATAAACAGGAGATTCCTTTTGTAAAACGATTGTATTTTTAGCTTTAGCACTAACAACTTTTCCTTCAAATAATTTTCCACGTATGCTTAGCTTTCCATGGAAAGGACAATAATTATCATTACACTCGTTTTTTGGTGCCTTTACTGACATTCCGATATTTTTTGTCATTTCCTTACCTCTAATCTTTCATGAGATCGTTTTGCTAGTAAAGCACCAGATAGCGTAAATTTTTCAGCATTAAAGGAAAAATTCAATTTATTTTCTTTTTTTGGCAGCATTTTTTTTCCATTTTTGGTTTGAATAACAAACATATGTTTGGTTTCATCAATTACCACTCCATTTAATCCCAAAATTTGTGGGTTAGTGGATTCAACAACTTCGGTTTTTAAACCAATCAATTCATGTGATGCAATATTTTCTGATGTTATCATTCTTTCTTCAACTCACTTAACCTTGTCTTGATTCTTGCAATATTTTTTCTGAGAGGTTTAAGCTTTCCACTTTCTTTTCGTAAAGTCCCTTTTGCTCCATCTAGTCTAAGTTTTGTAAGATCAGAACGCATTTGTTGTAATTTATCTTGCAGATCCTTTTCGTTTAATTCTCGAATGGTTTTCATTTTTAATCGGCCCATTACTTTAACTTCTCCTCTTCTTCTTCTAATGTTTCTAATTTTTCCACATGTTTTGATTCAAGTTCAATTTGTTCACTTTCCGTTTTTGCTTCAATCTTTGGAATTGCTTCAATTAATTTTGCTTCCTTTGGAATCTCAACTTCTGGTTTTGTCTTTTCCTTGGCAGGTTTTTCTTTAAATTCAAATTCAGGGATGACTTTTTCTTTTCTAGCAATTCTGATTCGAATTCCAATTAATCCCATAGGAGTCCGTACATGTGCAATATCTTCGGCAACTATAACATCCGCGTGATGTCCTGCCCTTGGAAGTACTCCCAATGAATGTTTTTCAAATGCAGAACGATCTCCTCGAAGTTTTCCAGATATTGTTATCTGAACTCCCATGGCACCACCTTCCATAATTTGTTGCAAAGTCCACATGGTTGCTCGTCTAAATGCAGTACCGCGTTCAATGTGAGATGCCAATCTGTTACACATCACACTAGGAGCTAATTCGGGTCTTGGGATTTCTGAAACAGAAATTTGTGGGTTTTTTAAACCAAATTCGCTTCCAAGTTTTTCAGTGAGTTCTCGTATTCCGCTTCCTTTTCTTCCTATAACAATACCAGGTCTTGTAACATGAAGGACTATTCTTGTACCAGTAGGTGTTTTTGAAATTTCGACATCTGAAAAACCAGCATCTTTAATTTTTTCTCGAAGATAATCTTTTAGCAACATCATGTTATAGTTATCTTTGATTACGTTTTTGACAGATGACAATTTTAAACCTCTTGACCTACAAGTTCAACATGAGTCAAAACATTATTTTTTGGAGTAGCCCGGCCCATAGCTCTGGGAATAAATCTTTTAATTACAACCCCTTTGTGAACTGTTACATTTACTAGCTTTAGTCTATCTAAATCCATTCCTTTGTATTCTGCATTTGATTCTAAATTATCAAGAGCTTTCAAAAATTCAGCAGCAGATTTGCCTGGATAACGTCCTGACATTACACCAGGATCTGATTTATGCCCAACTTGTTCTTTGTATCTTCTGAATGGAACTGCTCGTTTTTTATTAATGACATCCTGTAGATAATCTCTAGCTTTTTCTATTGAAAGTCCCTTTATTGCAACAGCAATTTCACGTGAATGCTTGTGAGAAATATCTTTTTCACGTACTGAAGAACGGACGTGTCGTGTTGAATCAAAATTTTGGAATGCGTATTTGAATTTACCCAAAAAAATCACTTTAATGGAACGTACAAACTAGAACGGGATGAACCTACACCAGGAGCCCCATGGCTGACTCTTTTATTTGTAATAACATATTCGCCTAAATAATGACCAATCATTTCTGGAACAATGTTTACTGGGACAAATTCTTTTCCAGAAAAAACACCAATTTGGACTCCTGTCATGTAAGGCAAAATTATCAAATCTCTAAGGTGAGTTTTAATTGGATTTTTGTTTTTTCCTGATTTTGCTGATTTTATTTCTACGATTAATTTTCTTTTACCATCTGTAATGCCACGTGTAAGAGATCTTCTGGCTCTTGCCGAAAACAACTGGAAAAGTTTGTCCATTGGCATATTCTCAATTTCTTTTAAGGGAATTCCTTGAAACTCAAATTTTTTAACCATTTTTTACCACCTTTTTAGTATTTTGAGGAACTTGTTGAACCATATTATAGCATTCCTATCTTTGTAGCCAAATCTCTTGCTTTATCCGTTGATTCAAATTTAACATATGCTTTTTTTCCATAAATCGTTCTTGCAGTATTTACAGTTAATACATTTTCATTATACAAAATCTTTACAGCCTGAACAATTTTTGGTTTAGTAGTAGAATTTTCTACGATAAAACACAGCTTTTGCTCATTTTCCACCAAAGCAAATGTCTTTTCTGTAATGTAGGGTTTCAAAATGATTTTTGTAGCTTCATCAATATTCATTTCATAGTCACCATTAATTCTAGATGTGGGGATTTAATTTTTGCAATTTCTTCAATTGCACTTTTAGAATAAACTGTTAATCTAATTGGTACTGATCCTGGTGCCAGATCTAAAACGCTTAGGTTATTACTTGATACTGCATCAACCCCGCGAAATGAACCACATGCTTTTGACAAATTTTTAGAATTTTTGATTACAAATAATATGCTTTTTCCAATCTTAGTTGACCTTCCCCTGAGTGCGGATTTTCCGGAACGTTTTCTACGAAAATCAAGTCTGGCGATATCCTGATTCAGATTCAGGGCATCAAATACCTTTAGCAGGGCTTTAGCTTTTGAGATTTCTTCAATATCATCTGAAACAACTAGTGGAAATGAATCGATTTTTCCCACTTTATGTCCTCGTGATTCTATAATTTGTTTTGAGGCAGTAGCTGCAATTGCAGAACAAAGAGCAAGTTTATTTTCTTTTTTGTTTAGTTTTTT
>JAZGIF010000063.1:0-2028 GCA_036481835.1 Nitrosopumilaceae archaeon | reverse complement strand
TTACAACTTTGAGATTCATTTAAAAAGAGCTTTTCTTGCCTAAATTTTTATGGCAGCACGCAAGTCGTCTTCAAGAAAGATACGTCTTATTAAAAAACAAAAGCAGGCATCATCAGTACCAGCTTGGGTAATTTTAAAGACTAAAAGAACAGTTAGACAAAACCCAAAACGAAGAGCTTGGAGACAGACTGATGTGGAAGTGGGCTAGATGTCTCAAGAACTAGAACGAGTTTATACAATTAACTTAGGAAAGGTATTGCTTTCACCGAATAATCAACGTGCAAAAAGAGCAATTAACATGATTAAAGAATTTGCCAGACACCACATGAAAAATGAACAAATCAAGATTGAAGAAGATTTGAGCCATCAAATTTGGAAAAGAGGAATTAAACATCCTCCAAGAAAAATCAGAGTTAAAATGACTAAAACCGATGAAGGGTTTATTCTAGTTTCTCCTTATGAAGAAGAAATTGAATCAGAAGTAAAACCTACAGAAGAAAAAGAAAAACCTACTTTAGAAACAAAACCAGAAGGTGAAATAAAGAAACCAGAAGCTAAACCTGAAGAAATCAAAGAGACTGAAACAAAAAAAGAATCCGAACCAAAACCTGCAAAAGAAACTAAAACTAAAGAACCAAAACCAGCAAAAGAAACTAAAACTAAAGAACCAAAACCTGCAAAAGAAACTAAAGCTAAAAGTAAAACAGAAAAATCAAAGAAAAAATCTACTAAAAAATAGAAAATTACTTTTATTCTAATTGATACAAGTCAAGATTACAGTCAATACTGCAATCAGGTTCTTCCCAATCAAGGGTTTTATCTTTAGGAATTATACTTAGGGGATCATATTTGTCAAAATGAATTTCTCCTTGGACAGAGGTTAACATTACTACTTTGGAGTTTTCACCAGAACTAATCGTTGTACTCACACTAGTATTTTCATCATTGAAAACACTTCCTGCAATATTTGTGACAGAATTTAAAACTCCAACAGGAATGTTATGACCTCCTAATACATAGAGAATTGAACGTTTTACACTAGATGGTGGTGCATCTTCATATAACATTCTAATTGAATCCTTTAGGGAGACTTCAACGTCATTTGCATCTTTACTTGTAGAAATAATATTGGTATCTTGTGAAATTGATATAGTTTGTAATGAATTTACTACCTTCAAAATCGCCTCATTAGAGATTTCATGACATTTCTTTGGGGTTAAAGATGGATTACTGTCAAGAAGAGCATCGTTATCTAAAACTATGGTACATCCAGAATCAGTTCTTAATCGGTTTAAGGAAATTCCTGAAGCAAACACTCGGTCTTTTTCGAATTTGAAAGGCATAATTGCAAATGAAATCAAATTTTTATCATTTTCTTTACAAATCTTAGATACAATTGGGGAAATGGCAGCTCCTGCCTTTCCTGCAAGATTTGCCATCAAAACTATAGTAGAATATTTTGAGAAATGGTTGGCAATTTCATTTGATAATTGAAAAGCAGAACCTCGGATGAGATAAATTGACGGATTAACTGTAGGGCCTGTACTTACCTCGATTGACGTAATTCCAGGTGCAAAATCCTTTTGATCATGACTAATCAAAATACAGTCTGAGTTGAGAGACTTTTTTGCCTCTATAGCCAATTTTGAGCCCACACCACCAATACCTACTATCAAAATTGGTTTAGTTATTTCAAAAGTCATCTGGTTACTATGTAAATTCCGATAAAAAACCTTCTTACGTAGCTAGAATCAAATTTCCAATCTAAAAATTTTAACTTAAGATCTTTCCGATCAAGATATGATTCGTAGAATCTACTATCTCAACACGATGATTCTGTCCAATCTCTACTTTTTCTTTAACAAAAATGGGTTTGTAAGCAAAGTTTCTTCCTTTGATTCCATCTTCTGATTTTTCATCAAATAGTACTTTACCTTTCCATCCGATCCATTTTTTATTATTTTCATAAGAAATTTCATTAATCAAATCAAAAATTATTTTACTCCTGCGTTTTACTTCTGAAACATC
>JAZGIF010000062.1:0-3435 GCA_036481835.1 Nitrosopumilaceae archaeon | reverse complement strand
AAAAGAAGAAGAACAAGACTATAGATATTTTCTTGAAGGTGACATCCCATGGGTAATTTTAGACCCAAAATATGTTCAGAACTTACAAAAAGAAATGCCAGAAAGCATTTCCTCAAAAAAAGTCGCATATACAAAATATTTACCAGCACAAGTAGCTAATACTATAGCTACTGATCCATATTGGTCTGATATGATGAATACCTGCATCAATACGTTTCAGAATGAAGTTACAACTAAAAATGTCGATTACATTAATTCTTGTATTACTGAATGTGGTAATATTATAACGACAAATCTAATGGGTTTAGAAGATACAAAAGAAAAACGAGAAAAATCCAATATTAACGCAAAAGATGTTGAGGATATAGCAAAAGCTGTTGTTACAAAAGAAATTACAAGAAATTTATCAAAAATAGCATTACAAGAAATGAATAAAACTGGAAAACCTCTTTCTGAAATAATTTCAGAGCTTGATATAGGACAGGTTTTTGATGAATCATCTCTTTTGGGAATAATTGATGAAGTCATAAATGAAGAAGCAAACGCAGTTAATGAAATTAAAGAAAAACCAGAAACTGTTAATTTTTTGGTCGGAAAAGTAATGAAAAAGACCAAGGGAAAAGCAGACCCCTCTATCACTCTACAACTTTTAAAATCAAAATTAGGAATCTAAATTTTTATTGTTTGTTTAGTGCACTGACTAATTGGTAATATTCATCTACAGAAATTTCGCCTTTTGCAAGTCTTTCTTGAATGATTTTAATTGGGTCAGTTGATTTTTTAAGATTCATTAATTTGTTTTTTAACCAAAAGCGATTTTGTGAAATTTGTTCGATATTATGGTTTACTTGAACCTGTATTTCTTTTTTATTTTCAATAATTTGTTCTGAGTTATTATCTACCTTTCTTTTAATGCCATAAACTGCTCCAAACAACACTGCTAATCCTCCTAAGGCAAGCAACATTTGGGTAAATTCACTACTATAACTTACTGTTGATGCTTCGATTGAAACAGGAACAGATTCTTGAATACTTATGACAGACACTTCTGCAGCAGCAGTAGGCAATGGTACTTGTATTTCTTGAGGGTCTGAAATTCCAACAACATCATAAATTGATTGATTTGGAAAATTTCTATCAAACCACTCTTTGTAAGCTGGTTCGTTGTTATATCTATCAATATAATGCTGGGGGTCTTTGGTTGGGTCAGGAAATCCAGGAATTGAAGTTTTGGTTACCTCTAATACAGGTTCTTTTGTAATTCCTACTGCTTCTTCTATTGTAAGATTTGGATAATTATTATCAAACCATGTCTTGTATGTAACTTCATTATCGTATCTATCAATATAATATTGAGGATCTTTTGCGGGGTCTACAAAATTGGCAATTGTAGATGTTTTCACTGGAGTTAATGTTTCAACAACTACTGGTGGTGGAGGTATTGTTGGAACAGTTTCTTTTGGCAAAGTTTGTTGTGTTGATAAAGAAGGTATTACAGGTGAACCATCGACTGAAAATTCAAAATTAGTACTTGAACCTGCTGTCAAATTTTGGATAAACGCAATTGTTTTATGAATTCCATGAACTCCAAATTTATCATTAATTATAATGGTTCTTTCATAAGTATTATCAGCCTGAATCTGTGCTTGAGTTAACATTACAAATTGATCTTGTGGGTCTCGAATAACTAAGGTTACAAGTCCTGAATCCTCTTCTAGAACTGTACCAGAGAAAGTAATCGGGTCGCCTTTTTCATAGAAGATTTTATCAATTTTTACTGATAGAACTTCAGCATATGCTGGAATTGTCACTGAAACCATGAGTATACTCAAGATGGATATTGAAAGCATAGTTGTTTTTTTCAATGCCATGAATACCATGTTGAAATTTCTACTAATAAAAAACGCGTAGGAAAAACCCATGTTTTTTGATAGTAATTGTTAAATGAAAAGAACGAATTTCGTGCCTAATTATACTAAATCGAAGTATCTAGTCTGATTGATACAGGTAGAATGTAAAATGACGCAAAAACATATCCTTTTAATAAAAAAATAGTTAGAATCTAACATTGATTAGAGCAGTCATAGCAGATGACGATAAGGAGACTGTTAAGCTTTTCAGCGAATTACTACAAAGCCATGGAATCAAGGTGATTGGTAAAGGGTTTAATGGACAAGATGCCGTATTTTTGTTCCAAAAATTAAAACCAGATGTGATTTTCCTTGACGTAAGCATGCCAGTTTTTAATGGTGTATATGCACTTGAAAAGATTAGAGAATTAAAGCAAGATGCCGTAGTAATAATGCTTGCAAATAATATTACCATGAATAATGAGATTGCAATGAACAGACTAAAACCATCTGCAGTGATTCATGAGCCAATAGACATTAATGAAATCATTATAAAAACTAACGAGCTATGTGCCCCAACTACTGACTCAGAACAACACATGAAAAAAACCATGGTTACACTTGCATTGAAAAATACCTTGCTTCAATTAGGCGTCCAAGAACTTGACAAAGTTGTTGATTTGTTACATAAAGATTACAATTGTACTCTGGAGGATTGTTATGAATATCCACAATATCTAAAGCAGGTTTTACAAGACTTGTTTGGAAATTCATATCGAGACTACATCCTTAGCTCTCTTACCGAAAACATGAAAGAAATAATGTCACAGCAATCAATTAAAGAATTTCTTCAAGAACTTAGTGCTTAAAGAACAGTTCATTTAATTTATTTTCTAAGCTTCTTAATTTCTTGTGTTACCATAGGCAAGAATGCACCAACATCGGATACTATTCCTACTGCTTGCCAAGTTCCTCTATCCATAAGCTTAGTTACGGTGGGCTGATTAATATCAACCACAATTATTTTAACATCTGCAGGAAGCATATTTCCAGTAGCAATTGAATGTAGCATAGTAGAAACCATAATTACCATTTTTGCATTTTTTAAGATCTCTTTGTATTTTTGTTGTGCTTCAGAAATATCTGTTAACACACCTGGTAAGGGACCATCATCACGAATTGATCCAGCTAAAACATAAGGAATCTTCTTTTTGATGCATTCATACATTATTCCTTTGTTTAGTTTTTTACTTTTTACCATCTTTGCAATTGAACCAGCTTTGAATACAGAGTTGATTGCTTGCATATGATTTCTATATCCTCGAACTGCAAGAGTCCCATCACGAACATTCATTCCAAGTGAAGTTCCCAAAGTAGCATATTCTATATCGTGAACTGCCAAAGCATTTCCTGCTAAAAGCGCATTAATGTATCCTAGTCGAATCAATGTAGCAACAGATTCAACTGCACCAGTATGAACAATTGCAGGCCCGCCTACAAGAACAACCTTTCCACCAGATTTTCTTGTTTTGTAAATGTCTTCAGCTACTTTTTTTGCTATATGTTGAGTTGGTCTTTCACTTGA
>JAZGIF010000061.1:0-2022 GCA_036481835.1 Nitrosopumilaceae archaeon | reverse complement strand
TGCAAGTATTGATTCGGCAAAACCAATGAACTTTATAATTTTAGGAATGGCTTCATTAGTGGCACTTGGATTGTACATGAAAATGAAAAGGGTAGGAAAATACGAAACGTTTTCAATTAAATGCAAAACTTGTGGGCGTTGTACACGTGGTCTAAAGTGCATTTATTGTCAGGCAGAAAAACAAAAAGCCACATAAAATCACTCAAACGAGTGTATTGACCAGAAAATAATTTGAATTTGAGCTGATTAACTAAACCATTGTTCTAGAGTTTGACTCTTTTTTTCAATTGCTTTTTTTAATCTGTTTAGTGAGGTTTGAACTCTATCGCGTGAGAAACTTCTAGATTCTACTAAATATTCAATAATTCCATCGTAATTCACAGGCTCAAATTTTATCTCAGAAACTTCTTTTACTTCTGGTTCTAAGAAAATTTTTCGAATTTGCTGAAAATCAATTTTTGATAATTGGTCTTGAATCTGTGGAATGTTTTCCAGCTTCGAATGCTCCCTTATCATTTTAAGAGCAGTTTTTGGTCCAATCCTTTCAAATCCATTTGGATTAAAGTCAGTTCCAATTAAAATTCCAACATCCACAATTTGTTCTTGGGTAAGTTTTAGCTCCGCAAGAGTTTTTTGAGTATCGATAATTTCGGGAACTATTTCGATGTAGGTATTTCTGCTGGGAAGTTTTCTTCTTCCACTATTTGTGAAATTTCTTACTAGCTTTTTTGCACCAAATAAAATAGAGTCAAAGTCTTGACTTGCAGAAGCATATGCTTGACCAGTTTTTGTAAGGTGTGCTGCAGTAGATTCCCCTTCAGAGGGTGCTTGTATTACAGGTATTCCAAATAGCCCCAAAATCTTTTTTGAATCTACAACCATATGATCTCTCATCGATGTAGTTTGTTGGGCATACTTTCTCGCACTTTCTAAATCTCCAGCCTTGATTGCCTTTTCATATTTTACAGTAGCATCTTTTTTGATTTGCTTTCTGTGTTCGATTTCAGCTGATTTGAGGGAGGGGGGCTTTCCATCAAATACGTAAACTGGTTTTATTCCCAAAGACAGGAAGTTAATGTTTCTATAAAACAAACCACTTAGATGACTCGTAACTCTGCCTTCTGAATCAGACAAATGCAAGCCATCTGGGCCCCTAATGATAGCTAAGAATTGGTAAATTGCATTGTATGCATCAATAGCAACTATCTTAGACGCAAATGCTTCTAGCTTTGTTTTTTCTCGAACTGTCAGTGCTTTAAGATCTAAACCCATTACACTGGATTTACTGCCACAAGGTTTTTTGTCTTTGCTATTGAGAAATTCTGACTTTTCTATATTAAGGTGGAAATTGTTCTAGGAATTGATGCCAGGTTAGCCAAGTGGTAAGGCGGCCGCCTCGAAATCTTATACAGGATAGCGGCTGTGCATTTGCACTCAGGGGTTCGAATCCCTTACCTGGCGTAAAAATTTTTAATTTATCTAAATTATTTTGAGATTTAGGAAGGGAGTTGAACGGTTGCCTTAGGATTATTACCTCGCGTTTATTTTGATTTAAAACAATTTTACAATAGTTTAATTATAACACGTTTTCATCAAATTTTGAAAAACATGTCATTTGATAGAGAAAGAGAAATGTTTACCGCAACTTGCGGTGACTGTGGAAATGAGTGTCAGATACCATTCAAGCCAAAAGATGACAGACCTGTTTATTGCAGAGAATGTTTCCAAAATCACAAACCAGAACAACGTAGTGGTGGCTCTAGATCTGGCGGAAGATCTAGTTATGGTGGAAGATCTAGTTATGGTAGAAATGACCGAGGTTCCAGGTTTGGTGGAGGTTCAAGAGACAGCAGACCAAGAGAAATGTTTACGGCAACATGCGGTGACTGTGGAAATGAATGTCAGATACCATTCAAGCCAAAAGAAGACAGACCTGTTTATTGCAAAGAATGTTTCCAAAATCACAAACAAAATTAGTTGGTTAATAGAAAAAATTTCTTAATGTAATCTCAAAATTTACTG
>JAZGIF010000060.1:0-10847 GCA_036481835.1 Nitrosopumilaceae archaeon | reverse complement strand
AAAAAAAGAAATCAAGTTTCATTAGAAATTGGAAAGCAAAAAAAAGCTGGAAACGATGCATCTTCTTTACTAGAAGAAATGAAAAAGGTTTCACAAGAATTAGAAACCTTAGAATCAACTCAGAACAAAGTAAATTCAGATTATGCTAAACTTGCATTTACCTTACCCAACTTAATTCATGAATCAGTACCTATAGGGCAGGACGCAACTGCAAACCAAGAGTTAAGAAAGTGGGGAAAAACACCTCAATTTGATTTTAAAGTTCAAGACCACATTGATCTTTCAACCAGCTCTGATCTAGTTGATTTGGAACGAGCTGCAAAGGTTGCAGGGGCTCGTTTCTATTATTTAAAAAATGATCTCGTCAGACTAAACCAAGCACTGATTCTTTATGGTTTGGATTTGCTAGATGAGAAAAATTACAAACTAGTACAGCCACCTTACATGATTAATCGAAGTTCCATGGAAGGCGCTATCATCGCCGAAGATTTTGAAAATGTTATTTACAAAATTGATGGCGAGGATCTTTATCTGATTGGTACCTCAGAGCATGCTTTAGCTGCAATGCACGCTGATGAAATTATTGAAGGTGTAGAACTTCCACTCCGATATGCTGGAGTTAGTACATGTTTTAGAAAGGAAGCAGGAGCTCATGGAAAGGATCAGAAAGGAATTTTTCGTGTACACCAATTTGAAAAAATAGAACAATTTGTTTTCTCAAGACCTGAGGATTCTTGGAAAGAGCATGACTTGATGATATCAATTGCTGAAGAATTTTATCAAAAGCTTGGAATTCCGTATAAGGTAATGCTTCTTTCAAGTGCAGATATGGGAAAAATTTCTGCAAAAACATATGATATAGAAGCATGGATGGCAGGACAAAATGCATATCGTGAAATTGTATCTTGTTCGAACTGTTTGGATTATCAAGCAAGAAGATTAAAGATTAGATTTCGTGACAAAACAAATGAGCCTACCCAATATCCCCATACTCTTAACTGTACACTAGTGGCAACCTCAAGAACATTGGTTGCAATTTTAGAAAACTTTCAAACTAAAGATGGTCACATTTCAGTGCCACAAGTTTTACAAAAATACGTTGGAAAGAAAACCATCTAAATGGAGTACAACTTATATTCTGGCTCCAAAGGTCGATATTAGTTGGCACGAAGAAAGACCAGAGTAAAAGACAAGTGGCGAGAAAAAAAATGGATCACAGTTATTGCACCAGATTCATTTAACAATGTTCCAATTGCATACATTCCAATTACTGATGAAGAAAATGCAAAGGGAAGAGTAATTGAAGTAACACTTTTTGATATTCTAAAAGGAGATACTTCCCAACACCAGTACAAAATTTACTTCCAGATTGATAAAGTAGAAGGGGATAAGGCAACTAGTATTTTCAAGAGATATGAATATGCTAAAGAGTTTTTGCGAAGCTTAGTTAGACGTGGTTCATCCAAGATTACTTTTGTCTCAGAAGTTAAAACTAAAGACGGATATATTTTCAGAATTAAAATAATTGCTCTAACTCACAGACAGCTAAACACCTCAAGAAAACATGCACTTCGATTGATAGCAAAAGAAGTAATGGAAAAAACAATTCCGCAAATGACAATTGATCAATTCGTCCAAGCAACTTGTTATGGAAAAATAAATTCTGACATCATGGCAGCTGCCAAAAAAGTGATTCGTATGAGGCATGTTGGTCTTGAAAAGGTCAAATTGGTTAGAACTGCCGAAGCCGAAATTGCCTTACTAGAAGCCTAAGAATTAATTTACAATCTAGCTGAACTAAAACATGACTGACAAGATCGAAATAACTATTGAAATGATTATTCATGCTACTGAAGATACTAAAAAAATCTTAGATTCTTTTGAGGAATTTTTTGGCATACAGGAAAAAGAATTTTCAAAATCAAATCTTACTGGACATTTTGAAAATCCTATAACAATACTGAATGCAAAAATAACAAAAAAGAAAGCAGAAAAATTTCTTGAAATTTTGACTACTAATTTACCAGAATACCAACTTGAGGAAGTAAAGGACGATTTAGAAAATAGAATTCAAAATTCAAAATTATACTTGCGATTAGGAAAACAAGATATGATACTAGGTTCTTTGAGTCTACAAGAAAAGGATGCAATAAAACTAAAAATTTTCACTCCAATTTACAAGAAAAAAGATACTTTGAAAAACTACGTTGAGCTACTCAAAATTTCAAACAATTAACTTGGATACAATTTAATAATATTATTCACTAATGGTACTTGGGAATGAGGAAATAATAGCCGCTCCAGTCTGAGCTGATACCTGTGAAGACGCCGCGACGAACCGACCCAATACCTTATGACTAGTCTGGATTATTTTAAATAAAGTTGACATTGCTGGGTAGCTATGCAAACTGACTATGATGTAATAGTAACAGGTGGTGGACTTGCAGGAACTGTTGCTGCTCAGTCTATTGCGTATTATTCTAAACAAAAAAAATCAATTCTTGTAATTGATCGTAGTACACAGTTTACTCCAGGACAAAAAAATATCAGCGGCTGGACTTGCGGTGATGCAGTAAGCAAGGAAACAGTTGATTATATGAGTGAGAGAATCAAGGTTCCATGGACAGAGCCAGAGATTGAACACCATGTAAAAGGAGTAATGGCATTTTCTCCAGATAGAGAAACTTCTATTCCATTTGATGGGGAGGGATACATGTTGAATAGACAAAAACTGCCCGAAGTCCAAAACCAAAGAGCACAAAAAATGGGAGTAAATTTTGATTTTGAAATTAATCTCACTGGTTTACTCTATGATGGAAACCAAGTAATTGGAGTGCAAGGCATTGATAACAAAAACAAACAACCCTACAAAAAAACTTCAAAGGTCGTCATTGATGCCACAGGAGTAACATCGATGCTGCGAAACCAAATATCAAACACAACAAAGGTTGAAAGAAAGATTGACAGACGAGACATAGAGTCAACTGGCAGACACATCATGTATTTTGACAAAGGAGTAGAGGATCTCTCAGAGTTTGATCCTGATTATTGTATAATTCATCTTGACCAAGACATTGCTCCAGGAGGGTATGGTTGGGTGTTCCCAAAAGGAGATAACAAAGTAAACATTGGATTAGGAGTAGAAAAGACACTCTTAGACAAACGAAACAAAAGACTTGGCAAAAGCGACAACGTATCAGGTTTAATTGAACAGTATGTTGCAAGAAATCGTGCAATTAAAAATCCTAGAATATCAACTGATCCTATAGATAAAAACAATGCAACAGGGAACTTTCAGGTTTCTGTTCGAAGACAAAATGATTGTCTTGTTGCTAACGGTTACGTGTTAGTTGGGGATTCAGCATGGATGCCAAAACCACTTGATGCTGGCGGAATTGGTCCTGCACTTGTTGCAGGTACAATTATTGGAAAAGTAACTGTTGAGGCTCTAGAAAGTGGAGATGTAACTGAGAAAGGATTATGGAAATACAACAAGGAGTTTATCAACGAATACGGTTACAAAACAGCTGGTCTTGAAGTGTTTAGAAGACTTATTCAAACATTAACAAATGATCAAATTAGTTATGGAATGAAACATTTTTTGGGAAATTTAGATGTTGAAGCAATTTCTAAAGGAGAGCATCCTGATTTTGGTGGACTAGGAAAAATAGGAATGATAATTCGTGGGGCTCTTAACAAAAAACTTGCAGAAGGTCTCAAGTTTACAACAAAAATGAACAGCTGGTTGACAAAACACTATTATGATTTCCCTGAAAGTCCAGATGGTTTTGAAAAATGGCAAAAGGATTTGCATGAAAAGTTAGATGAGGCAAACAAAAAATTGGTAGCATATGCAAATTAAGACCCATGCCAGGTTTTGATAGTAAATTAATGTAAAAAATTGAATTGGATGATTTGATAGGAACATGTATCAAGCATTAATTCATCGAACAAATGTGTCTAAAGGAAATAAGCCCACATTATATTCAATTCTTATCCTATCTACAATTGTAATTTTTTCAACTATATCTATTGCTCATGGAGAATCCTTGGAGGTTTCGACGGACAAACCAGAATATGATCATAATACCGTTATCTTTCTCCATGGTTTCGTATCAGATCCTATCAAAAATGTGGATGTGAAAATAGAAGTAATTAATCCAACATTTGATATTATCAAAACGACTCAGCTCCAAGTTGATCATAATGGTAATTTTCATAGTTCGATAAGGACATCAGAACAGTCTTGGCTTTTAGATGGAATGTATATCATAAGAGCTACTTATTCAGATATCTCCGAAGAAGTTCAAGTGGAACTTTTTGGAGGAGTTGGACCTCCGATAACACTTTCTATAGATGCTCCATCTTATGATGAAGGTGACACCATTAGAGTTTCAGGTGGAGTAGGTGAATTACTTTCTGCCACTAAAATATATCTGACTATTTTGGATCCACTTCGTAGCGAAGTATATGCTGAAGAATTTGAAGTTGGAGCATACAAAAAATTTGCCGAAGAGCTAACCGCGGGTGATGGAGATTGGATTTATGATGGAATCTATACAATTAAAGTTATTTATCGTGACGAAAAAAGAATGGCAGAAACTACTTTTGGATATGAAGGAATTGAAGGTAAAACTGCACCAGAAATTCCAAACATTATAGTTTCAACTGAAAAAGAACAATATTTCATTGGAGACATCATAATCATTTCTGGTAGTGTAAAAAAACCAGATACCTATGCTGGAATACCTGTTACAATAAGAATTTTTGATCCAACTGGAGAAACTTCATCAATTTCTCATGTCATACCAACAGTTTCAGAAACGTTTTCAACACAAATCTCAACTATAATGCCACCTTGGGAGTCATCTGGCATTTATGAAGTAGTTGCAAGTTATAGAGACGATAAAGCATCAACTACATTCCTATTTTCAGGTGGAGAGACAACTTCCACTCCAATATCAGAACCTACCAAGGGTGGAGAGGTAGTAATTCCAATTGCAACTTCTGGTCAAGGATGTGAAGATACAAACGAGTGTTACATTCCAAATAAACTTCCAGTAAGAACGGGCGAATCGGTTAGTTGGTTCAATAAAGATACTGCAATTCATACGATAACTAGTGGAACTCCAGGTGATGGACCTGATGGAAACTTTCACAGCGAAGATTTGATGCCTGGTTTCAAATTTTCAAATACTTTTGATGAGAGTGGAGAGTATCCTTACTATTGCATGTATCATCCATTGAAAACTGGAGTAGTAATTGTTGAAGGTGCTGACGTTGTAGAAGAAGATACTCCTGTATCATTAGATGTGTCTGTAACTGCATCTCTAGTCATTCCTAGTTGGATTAAAGACGTAGCTGGATTTTGGTGCACAGATGAAATAAATGATGAAAACTTTCTGTCGGCCATTCAGTATTTGATTGATAACGATGTGATCATAGTTTCAGCTGAATCTGTTGGAGAAGGCTTTGCACAAAAGTTACCATCATGGATTAAGAGTAATGCCTGCTGGTGGTCAAAAGATCAAATTTCTGACGAGTCTTTTGCCTCTGGGCTTCAATTTTTGATTGAAAACGGAATAATTCGTGTCTAAGTTATTACAAATAAAGGATACGTATAACTGATAAGTTATCCATTTTTTTAAAAAATATAATTTAAGAAATGTGCTTTTGCCTTTTGAATATTTCTACTAATTTCTGTTTAATATCTAAATGTAATTTACAAAAATAATTTGTAATGTCGCAGAAGAAAAAACATCTTGCACTTACAGTAATATTTGCAGCAATTGCAGGTTTGTTTGTAGTACCTATTACTAGCACAGAACATATGGCTTTTGCAGAGTCAGATACTAATTCTATGCCAGTGATTAAGGTAGCAGACCATCTCAAAAACAATCCGTTAGCAATTAAAATTATTACTGAAATGGAAGCTCAAAAGCTAAGATACAAACAACAACAAGAACAAGGATTTCAAGTAAGTGTAAAACAAGTACTCGTAAGTTCTGAACAAGCTAAACTAGAACAAAATAAAATTATTGCAAAGCAACGACTTGCAGATAGACTTGAAGATCTCATGGATAAATACAAAGAATATACTCCAAAGGCATCTTTTGCTAGATTTGTAGAAAAAAAACCTGAATACACTCATGGAGTATTTTGGGGAATGTTTGATTACATGCAAGGCAAAGTAGATGCTGCAAGAGCTGCAATGAAACAAGTTATTGATAATGGTGGTTCTTTAAGAGAGGCCAGAGACGCTTATTTTGAGAATGCCTCAACTACACGAGTTCAGCTAATCCAAGTCACAAAAGATCTTAATATTCAATATGGCCTTGCTGACAAAGCAGTACAAGATACCTTTGATGAATATGGAAAGCTTCCAAGATACGACACCTAAATTTTTTTTATTTTATTTCAATTAACGCTTATTTTTTAAGTAGAGAAAAAGACTAACAAAGTATGTTACAGGAATCAAAGTATATTGATTGGAACAATTCCTTTGAAAAGCTAGACAAGGCCTACGAATCAGATCTTTTTGTTTTAGTAATTGGTCCTAAAGGAACCGGAAAAACAACTTTGGTTCGAGAATTTGCTCAACGAAAATCTATCAACTTAGATTCAATTAATTTTAGTTTGAGAACAAGAGAAAGTCATCTTGTTGGATCAAAAACTTTGCAAAATGGTACAGTTGGATTTGACGAGGGATTACTAGTAAAATCAATGAAAGAAGGCTCTATGTTATATTTTGACGAGATAAACTCTGCCGAAGCTGATGTGTTACTAAGACTAGATGAGGCACTAGATGACAGGCGTCAGATAGTTCTAAAGGAATCAACAGGTGAAACAGTAAAGGCAAAAGAAGGGTGGTTTGTAATTGCGACGATTAATCCGTTAACACATGTTGGAACAAAGGAGCTTCCACCACAACTCCTAAGCAGGTTTCCAGTTAGAATAAGGTTGGAATATCCTCCAGAAGACATTGAATTAAAAATTGTAAAACAGTATTGTACTGGCTCTCATGATGACCAAGTAAAACAAGGAATAAAGCTAGCAAATACTTTGAGACAGGCAGCTGCAGTTGAAGAACTCTACTATTCACCTTCCCTAAGAGAAACTATTGCATATGCCAAGCTGTTGGATTCTGGAGTTTCTGCAAAGGAAGCTGCAAACATTGTATTTGGAAATGTTTACTCGCAGTGGGGTTCAGTGGAATATCAAAAAGTTAGTGACATCATAACCTCGATGTTTGGAAATTAATGCAGTCTCTTAGTCTTAGAAGTGATACATTAATTGAAATAGCTACATTTCTTGTAAGACGCTGGTCTGAAAAAGAAAAAGTTACAGTAGAATTATCACAAAAAAAAGAAACATCAACTAGAATCAAAGATATGCGAGTTACTTTAATTCCAATTGAGCATTACCTTGGAACTGATTTTGAGAAATATAGACAGTTTCGAACTTCGATTTGGTATGAGGCAATGCGTCTGAAATTTTGCAAAAAGATTCTAAGCAATGATCATGCGTTTGGGTTCATCCTAAACACGTTAGAAACCAGAAGAATCGAGCTTTTAGGAAGAAAAATTTGGCAAGGAATGGACGAAGAGCTAATTTTCAATTATGGACACATGTGGAACTATCGGCCATTACTAACGTCAGTCTTTGGCAAAGCTAGAATCGTTGAAGCATTCTATCAATATTTTATCATGGGTGATATCAAAGGTGAACTCCAACCAAGTGCATATGAAAAAGTTGTAAATGCAACAAAATATGCAAAGGAAGTACTAAAGGACACTTTAGAAAAAAATTATGAAACAGAATGGCTTGAAACAAAGATTCCTGAGATTCTAAGTATTTTAGATATTGATTCGTTGATAACAATTCCGTTAGCAGTACCAATGAAGGGTCCTGGTCTGATGACTACACCTAAAGTCTTTGTCAATGCAATGAAAAAGCTTTCAAAAAATCGTGAAGGAGATTTTGGTGATGTAGATATTGATTCAGCTCATAAAGGAGAAGAGGTATTAGATGAATACAAAATGCTCATGGTAGAAAACAAAAAAAGCGAAACAAAAGGGCTTTCAGTAGAATCCATTGGAATAAAGATTCCTTCAGTTGCAAACGTTGATGAAACGAAAATCTATGATTGGAATCTAATTTCTGGATTGAAAACAAAATTCAAAGAATGGAAAACTGGTTGGAAAGAACATCATGTAAAATTAGGTGATGAGTTTGATGAAGAAACATATCTTGAAGGGCAACAGCCATTTTTTACTGATATCAAAAAGGTAATCAAATCACGAGTATTGATTTTGCTTGATCATTCTTCCAGTGTTTCTGATATACAGCTTGAATACAAAAAGGCAGCATGTGCTTTGTGTGAGGTATTATCATTTTTGAGGGTAAAGTTTGCAATGTACGCATTCAATACAGTACAAAAACAGGTAATGTGCTGGGCCATTAAACCAGAAGATATCAAATGGAACAATGTTGCAGCTAAACGACTGACACAGATTCAAGCTAATGGTGGAACTCCTCTTGCTGAAGTATATGACAAGCTTTTGCCTATTTTAAGAAATAAAAAGCCAGATATTTTCCTGACTGTGTCAGATGGGGAGCCCTCGGATCCTGATGCAGTACGCTCTATGGTAAAGACATTCAAGTCTTTAGGAATAAAGATGGTAGCAATTGGTCTTGGTCCAGATACTACTCGCGCAACAATCATTGCAAATAATTTGAAATATCTAGACTATGAAAAGACTCTAGCAGTTTCTCGCTTAAATGACATTCCAAAAAAAGTTCTCAATGTTTTAGGAAGAAACTAAACTATTTAGCAATCTAGAATATAGAAGATTTTGTGAAAGGTCAAGACAAAGGCTTTGATTCTAAATATTATCAGAAAAAAAGATTAAAAAAGAAAAGAAAAATTTCAAAAACTGCCTAGTTCTGCATAGTTATCCTTCGTGAAGAATACAATATTACAACTAAAGTAAACGATACTCCTAACACAACAAAGCTTAAAACACCAAATTCAGGAACGAAATTTGCATTATAGTAGGATTCATTGACATTAGATACAGAAAGACCTGGTGCAACTCCCCCGCCAATTACATAAATTCGATCATCAACTGCAGCAGCTCCTAAACCATGACGGGAAGTTGGCATAGATTTGTGAGAAAACCAGCCTTCATTAGGTATGTATTGTTCGTTTTCAGAAAATGTACCACTAGTTTGCTCTCCACCAAAAACAAATATGCTTCCACCGATTTCTGCGGCAGCTATTCCCCCCCTAGGAGTTGGCATAGATTCAAGGGATGTCCAAGAATCGGTAGCAGGATCATATACCTCATTTGTTCCAAGGTTTGTAGCAAGTGAAATTGAACGGCCACCAATTACATACATCTTGCCTCCCAATACTGCAGAAGTTAAATGGTCTCGAGCAGTTGGCATCAAAGTCTTTTTCTCCCAAGAATCTGTTTCAGGATTGTAAGCTTCATTGGTATCCATTGCTATTCGTGTAGAACCACCAACTGCATACAATACTCCATCAATAAATTGTGCAGTCAGAGCACCACGCTTTGTTGGCATGTTGGTTGCTTCGCGCCAAGAATCATTCTCTTGAGAATAAATAAACAATGAATCCGTTTCTATCCATCCATCCTCGATTCCACCAACTACGTAAATTTCACCAGTATAGCTTGCTGCAGCTACATGATGCAGTTTTGCAGGTAAGGAAGATGCACGCACCCATGTATTTGTTATAGTATCATATACTTCAACAGTATCGATTGCTCTGCCTTCTTTGTCCATCCCTGCAATGACATAAATTTTCTCACCAATGGATGCTACGGCTACTTCTGTTCTCCGAGTTGGCATTGGTTCTAAGCTGTCCCATCTCTCAGTTGTTGGTGGCGCTGCGAAGAGATCTTGAGAAGGAAACTGTTGTTTTGGAGGCTCTATTGGTAGTTGAAATGGCGGAGATGGTGGTTCTGGTTGAGGAGGAACAATTTGTTGTGAAAATGATGCTGGAATAACAAAAACCATCAAAAAAATAATTGCTATGAATAGTCTTTTCAATGGAAGCTAATTGATTTCATAATATCTAAATCATTTTGAGAAATTGTACTTGAGTATAGGTAATATCAGATTTTTCAATCTGGAGATATGATTTGTGCTTCTTATTGCACAGACTCGAGTTTATCTTATTTCCAGCACATATGTAAAAATATGAGGATTCGGCTTTACGGTATAATCCTAGCTTTAGGTCTAATACTATCATTAGGAACAATTTCATTAATGAATCCAGTTTTTGCGGATCACTACTATTTACAATGGAAAATAGATCATGCTAGTACAACCTTTGAAGATTATGAAATAAATTATCAGAATTATGGTACTCAAATAAAAAAAGTTCAAGCAGATATTTCAGATAAAAAATTAATTTTTAATGTATTTATTACTGCAACACCTGTTTTTCTTGAAATAAGTTTACCAAGAGATCTTTTAGACGCGAGAAATAATGACTCTGATGGTGACTTTAAAATAATTTATGATGGAAACCGAGCACGTGTAGATGAGGTATATACATCTCCAAGTTATCGAACATTAAACATTCCATTACGAGGAGTTAGTGCATCTGAAAACATAGAATTAGAAATTCATGGTACACATATTTTTGATGAATATCCTAAACCAGAATTAGAAATTGAAGAGGTAGAAGCTGTAGAAGTAGAACCAGAATTAGAAATTGAAGAGGTAGAAGCTGTAGAAGTAGAACCAGAATTAGAAATTGAAGAGGTAGAACAAAAAATTGATACTAAACAAGGAAAAAAACTCAAAGAAAAGCA
>JAZGIF010000059.1:0-2554 GCA_036481835.1 Nitrosopumilaceae archaeon | reverse complement strand
GTTCTCAGGAACAAAGCCTGTAGTTTTTGCTTTTCTCTCATTCCAATTACCTACTGGAACACTTTCGTATAGTGACTCTAGTGTTGCTGGAGGGGCGGCTTGTGCTTTTGGTGCAGGTTTTGGTGCTTCAGCTGGTTTTGGAGGTGGAGGTGGTGGTGCTTTAGCTTGCTCTGCAGGTTTTTGTCCTTGCTGAGCAGATAGTTTTGATAGTTTTCCTTCAAGTTCTGTAATTTTTGCTTCAAGATCTTTGTTTGTTTTTCTGGTTGTTTTCTTTGTTTTTCTGGTTGTTTTCTTTGTTGCCATGTTGTGTCTCCAAATCCATGGTTTATTTAGATTATGCTTATTCGCTGATCGTAAACTTGTATTATATTCATAGGATTCAAAAAACAACAAAACTCAACCAAGTTTTATAAAGACTAAAACCCCATTACATCTGTTGGACGATTTCGAAAAAGAGTATCCAGGTTTTGATTGGAAAAACACACCAGCTTACAAACATCCAGAAGGAAGAAATTGTCCTTGTCCAAAACATGAATACATTAGAGAACAAATCAATTTTGCAAAACAAGTAAATGCAAAAGGAAAAGAAACAACCAAAGTTACTCTAAAGTTTTGTCCTGAACATTACAAGGTATACATGGATGAAGTAATTCCATCGATGCCACTAAAGTACAAATTGCTAACCAAAATTGCACTAAAAATTGGTGCAATCAAAATCGAACAGCTAACACACATGCAATCTGATTTATGTTTTTACTGTAAATTTGGTTCAGGTGGTCACGACAAAAAAAGTGAACTACCACCAATTGATTAAATTTAGTTCCAACTAGATAGGATCAATCAAAATTTTTGGTTTGTTAGGTGTATCGTGATGACAATTCTTTCCACACAATGGACATTTTTTTCTGTCTAAGAAAATACATTGGCAAATATGTGATTCCAAATAACTTTCAGCAGCTTTTGTAAATTTTCCAGTTCCATTACAAAAAGGACACTGTGAACCAAGTAGTTCTATAGTGCCATTACCCTTACATACTACACACTTGTCTTCCGCCAATACAAAAATCCCTAATACTTGGAATTAAAATCCCTTTGTTAAAATTTTTTTCAAATAGTGCGTTATTGAATAAATCTAGTTAAGCTTTATACCTGTATCAAAATTCACTAGAGACGTGCCCATCTCAGACATCCATCAGTTTGTTGAGGAATTAGAAAAAGCCGGAGAATTAAAGCGAATTAAAACAGAAGTTGATGCAAATTTAGAAATTGCTGAAATTCTCCAGCGAGTGATGTACGATAAGGGCCCAGCAGTTTATTTTGAGAATGTTAAAGGCTATGACATACCCGTTCTAGGAAATGCATTTGGCTCACTGAAAAGACTGGAGATTGGTCTTGAAACATCTGATTTTACTGAAATTGGTCAAAGAATAGTTAACATGACAAAATTAGATATTCCTTCTGGATTCTTTAACAAAATCAAAAAGCTACCAGAGCTATCAAAGATGGGCGATATATTTCCAAAGCTAGAAAAAAGTGGCCCAGTAACAGAAGTTGTCAGTGATTCGCCTTCATTTGATAAACTACCGATACTAAAGTCATGGCCAAAAGATGCTGGCAAGTTTATCACGTTTGGACTGATTGCAACAAAACATCCGGAGACACAAGTTCGAAATCTTGGGGTGTATCGTATGCAAATTCTTGATAGCACTCATGCACTAATGCATTGGCAAAAACACAAGCGAGGTGCACATCATAGTGAAATTTCAAAGGAAAAAGGTAAAAAAACAGAAGCTGCCATAATTATAGGAGCAGAACCAGCAACAGTTTTTTCAGCAGTTGCACCTGTACCTGAAGGGCTTGACAAGTATTTGTTTGCAGGAATAACAAGAAAACAAGGCATCAAAACTGTAAAATGTAAAACAATCGACTTGGAAGTTCCAGTAAATGCCGAAATTGTTCTTGAAGGTTACGTGGATCCTAACGACTTGAGAGACGAAGGACCGTTTGGTGATCATACAGGTTACTATACTCCAAAGGAGCCTTTTCCAACTTTTACCCTCACTGGAATTATGCAAAGACACAAACCAATCTATCTTACAACGATTGTTGGAAAACCGGTTTTAGAAGATGCTTACATTGGAAAAGTAATTGAGCGCTCTTTTCTTCCATTGATAAGAATGTTCCATCCTGAAGTTGTCGACTTTTCAATGCCTGCTTCTGCGTGGTTCCAAGGCATGGCAATTATTTCAATTAAAAAACACTACCCAGGACAAGCAAAAAAAGTCATGATGGGTTTGTGGGGAATGGGACAGCTCTCACTCACTAAAATTTTCATTGTTGTCGATGAGGACGTAAACGTGCACGATATGAATGATGTAATTTGGGCACTTACTACCAGAGCAGATCCTGCACGCGATACTTTGATTGTAGATAATGCCCCAACGGACACTTTGGATCCTGCCTCACCTCTGGTAAATTTAGGCTCCAAGCTTGGAATAGATGCAACACAAAAAACAAAAGAAGAGGGATATGAGCGAGAAATTCAAGAGTTGAT
>JAZGIF010000058.1:0-3363 GCA_036481835.1 Nitrosopumilaceae archaeon | reverse complement strand
GGTTTGTCTGTTTTTAGTCCAAATTTTACAACTTCGCCAGCTTTAATTGGTTTTGTAGTGGTAAACACTATCACTCCTTGAGGAGTTTTTTCTCCTATCCATCCCTTTTCAGTTTTAAAAGACTTGAAAGAATAGTCAGATCCTAACCACATTCGAATAGTATCAATGTTAGATTTGCTTCCCTCAGAATTTTTAAATTCAATAATTGTTGTTTCTTCAAAACCAATACTTTTTGCTGTAATTAATTTTTCTTGTGCTTCAAGTTCTGTAAATGAAAATACTGAAGCTAATGATATAATAATTAACAAAAGAAATATTCTTCTAAAGGACCAATGCATATTTATCAAAATCTTTTTCCCTCTAAATTAAACCTTAACTAAAAATTTGAGTTTTTACATTTTTTAATTAGGAATGATTTGTTCGTAAAGTAAATTAACAGCTGTTTCATCAAACCTTCGGTTTTGGAATTTTATCAAAATTTGGACTAGATACGAGATTTTGATGTTGTCGTATTCGTTCTGCAATTAATCTAAACAAATTTCTGAAATTATCTTTTGTTTTATCTGATAAAAAGTCTGCTTCTTTTAGTGCAATTTTTTCACAAATGTATCTTGTAATTTCTTCATTATCAAATTGACTCCAACCATCATCTTTGTGTTCTGCCCAAATTGCATTAAGATTTTCTAAGACACCGTTCTTTCCTCTAGATAATACATCTTCTTTGGTAAGATTTGTGAATCCTTCTTTTCTAAGTTTAATTTCATAAGTTTGATTTACTGCATGAAGATAATCTTCAAGTACCATGTAATCTTCAATTGAGGGGATCATTTTACTTCCTAATTCAAAAAATATTGTTTGTACTTTAGAAAATTCGTTTGCCAATAATTGAGTGGATATTTGTTTTGATTCTTCTCCATTATCTAAGAGCATGAAGGTTTTGTATCCATGATTTCTGTAAAAAATTGAAAGTGGTAGAACAGAATTCTTACTAAATGCAGCAACTACATTAAGGGGGTTCATTGAGATATTAGGATCTTCAAGGAATTTATCAAATGAATTCAAATACATTGAATCTGACATTGTTTCAACAATAATTACAGGTCGTGAATTTGTACCAATTTCTCTATCTACAATTGAATCAACTAAACCTCTTGAAAGTCCATATAGTATTGGAATGAGAGTTTCATCATCAGCATTCCAATAATCATAGTAAATCTTGCTTAGGTGTTTTTTCTTACCCAATTCAACAACTAAAAGATTTCCAGGAGTATAATCAAATATCATAAATGGTGAGTGAGTAGCATATAGAACTTGGTTTGAACCTGCTAGATTTTTTAATAAATCCGAGATTCCTCTTTGCTGGGTAGGATGTAGGTTTCTTGCAGGCTCATCAAGCAACAAAATCGCTTCTTTTAGCTCTGCTCTTTGCGTTTCTGCTGCAAAATTTACGATAAAAGAAAAGGTCCACTTGAATCCTTCTGCTCTTCGATTTAGTAGACCAGTGTTAGTAACTGTTCCATCTCTATGAATATCAGAAATAACCACACTCATGATGTTGCCAGGATTGAATCTCAAATCAACATGAATAGGATCACCTTTCCAAGCAGGATTTAACCTTGCAGTTAATCTGTTACTAGCGGTGTTTAGGAATTTAATTAATTTTGAGGGACTATTTTTGCATTCGTCTAGTTTGTTAATATCTAATTCTGCAAGATAAAACAAGTTTTTTACAGTTTCAGCTTTGTCAAACTCTTCAACATACTCTATTCCTTCAGGTTTTTGTCCTTTGAATTCTTTGATATATTCATTTAAGTTAATGTTACCATAAATTTTCTTATAGTCTGAGAAATAAACAAATCGAGGATGAAGATTATCTTCAACAAAATTTTCTAAAGCAGTTCTTTCTGTAGTTCCAACAAGCAGTCTATCAAATGCTGACTCGAAATTTTCAGAAACCTTTTCCCATTCAGATACAACTTGATGCTCTTCAGCTGCTAAAACATGAATATTGTTACTAAATTCTCTCATTTCACTTTGGAACGTCTCACGATTTTGTGGAGGTGGTCCTTCAAAAAATTTTGTATCTAATCTAATTCGAATGTGATTTGGGATAGTTTCTACAAAATTTAAAATATTTTCAGCAAAATTTTCCCATGAGTTTAGAGCTTTATTTTCTTCTTCACTAATGTTAATTGTTCCAAAATCATATTGGGTTTTAGGATTTTTGTTAGTTCTAAAAATTCTTAATTTTTTTATTTCAGGAATATTTGGAAACTTTTCTTTTATCATTTGTGTTTCCTTTGCTGATAACTCAAATTCTCCTTCAGCAAGTCTAATCTCTGACTTTAACTCTTCAGACATTTCATCACACAAGTCTAACTCTGAAACCTCTTCTTCTTTATTCAATAACATTAGAGCTTCCAGAATTGTTGTCTTCCCACTTTCATTTCTTCCAATGAATGCTGCCAAGTCTCCTACTTTGATCTCTCCAGAATCATGAATGCAACGAAATGCACGTATCCTAAATTTTCTAAGTCGCATCTAGTCGCTAGTCTGAATGAGTTGTTTTAACTTTGCTACCTAATTATACTGAACCATTTTGTCATTACTAAATAAATAAAGGAACGAAATTTGTTAATAACGAAGTATTCATGCGAAGCGTAGCGTTTGTTGTTTTTATTTTTCCTGTTGTTATCTCATTATTTTTTGGAACATATGTAATTGCCGATGTTCTAAAAGAGCCAAATAGAGAGTTAAAGATGCTTAATTTCGAATTTCCAGAAGGACCTGGTTTTCAAACCGAATCAATAAAAATATCCGGATTATTAAAAGAATATTCTAAATCTGATACAATTGAAATCAAAGTTTCGATTCTTGATCCAATTTTTGATTGTGGAGATCTTTATATTACAATTTACGATTTGAATTCTTCCCCAAAACAAGTCTTTACACAAAGTGGTTATTTTGAACAATGTTTTGGCAAAAATAATCTTTTGTTACCTATAGAAGATGAATTTTCAGAAACGGTAAATATTTCAGGCCAATATGAAATTTTAATTGAAATGAAAGATAAAAGCTATAAAAGATCTGTTGCTGCAAATGAATTGTTTAGAGTGAAATAGGAAAAGGGAAGTATATATTGAATTCTTTTTTATTCATTGGAGATTAGATAGTACTTATTGAGAGATTTAAATGGCACAAAAAAAAGAAAATCTGGCATCATTGAATGCAGAAAACATAACAAATGATTCTAACAAAGAAATTGTTAATGAAGCTAAAAAATTAGAAAAAAAAATTAAAAAACTGAAATTAGAACTACAGGAACAAACTACTGAGAAGAAAAAAAAGAAAAAGAAAGTAGCT
>JAZGIF010000057.1:0-4271 GCA_036481835.1 Nitrosopumilaceae archaeon | reverse complement strand
TGGTTATTTGTGCAGTAATTGATGTGCTTTTTTCACCAAATCCTGTTACTTTGATCATATCACCAGGATTGTAAACAGAGTTATCCAAAATCACTGAGAGTCCTTGAACAGATGGATTAGTTGGCTTTGAAATAATATCATCTGAGATTTTAAAAAACATAAGACTGGAACTGCCATATGATGTTGTAGCTTTAATCTTATAATCTCCAGCAGGAACAAACGATGGAATCTGGAAAATATGGTCTAGTTTTCCTGTTGAATCAGAACGAGCAGTTACTGTTGTAATTAGTTCATCAAAATTACTAATTAATTGAATCGTCATTACTTTTTGAGGAAGAATGTTGTGAGCAAATACAGTAATAACACCACTTTTAGGATATGTTGTTTTATCTAATGAGATTGAAAAGGGGGACGATGTATCAATAATTTCATTACCAAATCCTTTTGCCTTTACTTCTTCTAATTCAACTTTAATTTTTTGTAATTCTTTTATTGTATCAGATTCCAAGTCTTCAAGTTTCTGATTAACTTCACCTAAGGCAGTTTGAATTGACTCAAATTCCCCAGTATAGTCCTTAACAGCTGCTTCAGCTGAAGAAACACCATTTGAATCATAAATTGAATATGCAGCAAATCCAGCTACAAATAAGGTAAGTATACTAACCCCTAAAATAGCCGCTTCTTTTGCCATTTTTCATGATTTAAAAAATTGTTTTTTATTTGACAAGTAAAAAAAATTGATGTATTTGGTTTGTATTTTCAAAACTTAGGTTCGATTCAAAAATTTCTCTATCAGAAATCAGTAATCAGCCATTCAATTATTCTTTCAATGTTTTTTGAGTTGATTATTACTTTAATTGGTCCCAATGATGATTCTTCAGCTTCTTCACAAAGTGCGATGGAATTGACAAATGCTGCTTGCTTATTTAGATAAAACCATGTAGAGTCACCCAATAAGTTCTGATTTAACTGTCGTCTGTAAGCGTTCTTAGTTTTTTTAGCATGGATAGTTTCATAAATTCTGCTTAGACATTCTAAATTTTTTGAAGTAGCCATAAGAGAATCTTTGTTAAATTTAAAATCCATTTCTAAGAGAACATTAGAAATTGCTTGTTCAACTTTTTGAGGATCTTCGGAGGGATTTATTGAACAATATGCATCAATTCTACAAGCTACATTTGGAATTTCCATTTACTTTGTCCAACTGGAAATTATTTTGTAAGCAGAATCAATAAGCTCATCAATAGTCAAATTATTATTTGAAATGCTTTCATCTGCAAGAGCAATCGAAGTGCTTATTCCAACTCCAAGTTCTCTTTTATCTCGTTCATCAAAAGTGTCTTGACTTTGTGGATCATCTGATCTTGCACGCTTTGTCAAAAAATTATATCGCTTGTTAGTTGATGCATGAATTGAAAGAAGTTTTACAGTACCGATGTTTGTCAATACCTTAATCTCTGCGTTGGATCTAACACCATCAATTACTATAATATCTTGATTTGAATTCTTAATCTGATCTTGAATAAGCTCGGCAACTGCTCCAGGACCATTTTTTTCACGAAGCTCTAACATTAGCTTTCCCAAATTTTGTCCGGTAGGTTCTAAGTTTCTTCGTCTAGCTTCTGCACGTACAGCATCTCCCATATTGATTACATCAAATCCTTTGTTCTTCAATCCATTAGCAATTGTGGACTTTCCAGCACCGGGCATTCCTGTAAGACAAACGATAAGCTTTGACAAGATCTATGAAACTCCTTTTATCTAATCTATGAAGTTACCGGAAATCATTATAAAGATACAACCAAAAAACTTGTGATGCGAACTTTTATTGCTGCTGAAATTAATAATGAACAAGTTCTAAATTCAATTGAAAAAATTCAATCCGAACTTAAAATTAAAGCAAAACCAGTTTCTCTAAAAAACATTCATTTCACCTTGTTATTTTTAGGTGAAATTTCTGATGAAATGTCAGAAAAAGTTCAAAACACCTTGAGTTCAATTGAGTTTTCTCCCTTTGAAGTCGTTTTTGAAGGAATTGGAGCCTTTCCAAAACCAAAATTTCCACGAGTAGTATGGATTGGAATTGATGAAAATGGTGGTGCTAAGCTTAAAGATTTAGCAAGAAAAGTAGAAGAAAAATTGTCTCCTCTAGGCTTTCATAGTGATAAACCATTCAAACCACATATCACTATCTTTAGAATTAAAAACCGGATTAGTGACATTTCAGATGAATTGACTCATGCAAATGCATCTTCATTAGGAATACAAAAAATATCTGAAATTAAATTCAAAAAAAGTGAGCTTACTCCTAATGGTCCTATTTATTCAGATTTACAGGTGGTAAAGGCAAAATTATGAAATTGATTTTAGAAAAAGCAAGAAAATTATCCATTCCATCCGAAAAATTACAAAAAGAAAAAAATCAAATTGCAAAAGTTGCGTATAATTTAGTAAGAGAACAAGCATCCAAGTTTCCACAAATAATTTCTGTTGACTTTGGTGGTTCATATGCAAAAGGTACTTGGCTTCCAACTAAAGCTGACATTGATGTATTTATCAAATTTAAAAAAAATACACCAGAAAAAAAGTTTGTTGAAATTTCAAAAAAAATTGGATTTGAGTCTTTAAAAAAATTTCAGCCATATGTAAGATATTCAGAACATCCCTATGTTGAAGCTAAACTAAAGGGAACTAAAATTAACGTGGTTCCTTGTTATGATGTAGAAAGAGGAAAATGGCAAAGTGCTGCAGATAGATCACCTTTTCACACAAAGTTCATGTTAGAATCCCTTACAGGAAAAAAGAAAGACGGCGTAAGATTACTCAAAAACTTTCTAATAAGCAACAACATCTATGGCTCTGAAATTGCAAAACAGGGAATTAGTGGCTATGTTACAGAAGTTTTAGTATTACATTATGGAAGTTGTCAAGATGTCATACAGGCAATTGCACAATTAAAACAAAATCAGACTATAGGAAAACCAACCAAGAAGTTTGATACATCTCTCGTAATTATAGATCCAATAGACAGTAACAGAAACCTTGGTGCTGCTATTTCTGTTGAAAATGTTGGCAAATTTGTTTTATGTTGTAGAGCATTTTTGAATAAACCCTCTCTATCTTTCTTTAAACCAAAAGCTAAATCAAAAATTCAAAAGAAAAACCTAGAAAATACTATTGTAGTAAAATTCAATTTCAAATCAAGAAGCCCAGATATAATATGGGGACAAATTAAACGAGCAGCAAGCTCACTAGCTACACAAATGGAAGTTGAAGGTTTCGAAGTTTTAAGAAAAGATGCTTCAACAGATGAAAAGAACGAAGTGTGGTTGCTTTTTTTAATGAAATCGCTGAAAATTGATGAAAATGAAATTCGAGAAGGCCCAGACTTTTTCTTTGGAAAAGATTCAGATGTGTTTATCAAAACAAATGTAAAAAAGAGTAAAATAATGTGGGTTGATTCAAGTAGGAAAATCCTTTCATTGCAAAAACGCCATAACAATGACGCGATAAAGTTTTTGCATGATCTTTTAAAAAATCACTTAAACAAATCTGGTATCCCCAAAGGATTGAAAACAGATATCAAAAAAGGTTTCAAAATTATGTCAGGAGAAAAAGCAAATGGCAAATCCATTAAAGAGGCACTAGCAGAGCTTTGTTCCATAGATGCAACAATCTTTTATTCCAATTGAAAAGCTATCACAAGAACCATATTCAATAATACTTGGATACCCAAAATCAACTAAAACACAACAAAAATCAAGAATTAAAGAATTAAAAAAACTTGGAATCAAAAGTGTATCTTTCCAAGGAGAATTAAGGTTAGGTCAAATCAATGTTTTAGGAAAAGGATACGTTGGAATTGTTGTATTAGCAAAAACCAAGAACAAAAAAGTTGCAATAAAAATTCGTCGTGTAGATTCACCTAGAAAAGAAATGAAAAATGAAGCTCGACTTTTAAAAATTGCAAATGATGCTGCGGTCGGACCAATAGTGTTTGATAGTAGCAACAATATCATTGTCATGGAATATTTAGATGGAGAAAAAATTGGAAAATGGGTCAAACAACTTAATGGAAAAGTAAGTTCAACAAAGTTAAAATCAACAATTAGAAAAGTGCTTGAAGATTGTTATAATCTAGATAAAGCTGGACTTGACCATGGTGAATTAAGTAGTATAGTAAAACATGTTATAATTGGAAAAAAAAGAATATCTATTATTGATCTTGAAAGTGCTAGTACAGAAAGAAGAGTCTCAAATGTGACATCTGC